>JADMIN010000290.1 GCA_015478575.1 Ktedonobacterales bacterium
CCGGCGGCGGGCGTCCAGCCAGCCCGCGACGTGGCCCCGCTGCCAGACATGCGCGGCCAGCTCGACGGTCCGGATACGCTCCATGACGTGTTCCATAGGAAAGCTCCTGTTCTGTCGCTGAAGACATGGTTGGGCCTGCCCGCCGTGAAGGAAGGGAAGCGCGCCAGGGCAGGCCCACCGAGGCTCAGGCGCGTTCCCGACGGTTGGTATCACCGTCGTCGTCGTCGTCCATCTTCCACTCCCTCTCGTCTCGCGCCCACGCGCTCGCGGGCGACAAAAAGCCCTCGTCCAGCTTGTGGACGAGGGCGATACGCCAACTCGTGGTGCCACCACGGTTCGCCCCACCAGCGCCAGGCAGGCGCGTCGGGGGCCTTGGTCGGCGACCTTGCTCGTGTCTCGGGGGCCGCCCCCCTGCCCGCCCCCCGCGAGATGGGGGCGTAAGGAGGAGGTCGGCGAACCGGGAGCGCGGTTTCTCTGCCGTATGCCTCCTTCCCTACGCGGGAAGGAGGGGGCGAGGTCGCCAGACGCGCGGTAACGGGCGCGGACCGAGGCGAGCTAATGTGGCGGGCGCGGAGCCTCGCCAGGTTCGCCAGCCGGCTCTGGGGCGTCACGCGCGAAAAGGCGGCGGCGGCGCTCACAGCAGGTGTGCCGCTCTCTGTCACGCCGGAGTCGTTTCGCGTCTCTCCCCATCACAGCCAATCTCGCGAGAGACCTGCCTCATTCTCGCACACGGCGCGACGCGCGGCAAGTCTGGTCGCGCCCGCTGGGGGCGGTGTGTAGCACTCGCTACATAGCTCGCTTACCGGCAGGGTAGCTCTTTGGCATCACGGCAAGCCGCGCCCGCGAAGGGCTGCGCTCCCTCCATCTATCGTGTGGGCCAGCGTGTACTTTGTATACATCGTGATGCGATATAGCGTCTGGTTGGTGGGTGCGTGCCGCGCCTCCGGCCAGGGGAACGCATCGCGCGAGTGAACGCACCGCGCCGCCAGAATGGCTAGCGGCAGACGCGCGGGAGCCACGCCGCGGCGAGAGGTCCGCGGCGTGGAAGAAAGGATTTTGACATGGATCGTCAGGAGACCTACGAGGTCGAGCAAGCCCTTGCCGAGACGCCGCCCCAGACCATTCTCGCGACCGCCGCCCTGGAGCGGTCGTTCGGTCGGCCCTCACGTCGTGCGCTGCTGCGGGGGGCAGTGGTGACGGTCGCCGGCGCGGCGGTGGCCACCTCAAGCGTCGTCAGCGCGGGCACCGCCCACGCCGAAGCACGGCAATCAGGAGATTCGACGCAGACGATTCTCAATATCGCCACGACCGCGGAGGAGCTAGCGGTCACGTTCCTGAGCCACGGCATCGCGAACAGTGGCCGCCTGGGCCTCCAGGGCACGAATCTCGCGGCGCTGGAGGCGGCCCGCGTGGAGGAGCAACTGCACCTCCACTTCCTAGCGAGCAATGGTGGCAAGACCCTCCAGACCACCTTCAGCTTCCCGCACGGCGCGGCGACCTTTACGAGCCGCTGGCGCTTTGTTGATACGCTGCTCCAACTTGAGGCCGACTTCATCGCGGCCTACCTGGCGGCGGTGCGCGAGTTCGCCTCGATGCGCGCTTCCACGCTCGCGGGCTATGCGGCGCAGATCATGGGGGTCGAGAGCGAGCACCGGGTATTGGCGCGATCGCTCGGCGGCTTCGTCCCACCCGACAACCTGGCTTTCGAGCAAGCGATCTTGCCCAGTGTCGGCGCGGCGGTCGGTGCGCTGAAATCGCAGGGCTATCTCAGCCCCAATAGTCGTACCGGCAACGCCTTCGCCTTCAGCCCCGTGAGCACGGCAGGCCACGGCGTCATCAGCCGCACGCCGTAGGCCGTTCCCGCCTCTCCCACTGCTCCCCCTCCACGCGGCGCGGCCAGGTGCCCTTCTGGTCCGCCGCGCGAGGACGCCTGGCCACCGCGCCATCACTCATCCGCTGGGAGGTCCGCCGCGCGGGTGCGCTGCCGCTCTTTGGGCGCGTGGCCAGGATAGTGAAACTCGCTGGCGTTGGGACAGATGAGCTGCGTGGTGATATGCGCGCGCTTCACAAGATAGATCCCCTGCTCCCTGGGCGGCTCAGGATGGGCGAGGAGCCACTCGATATCGCGCTGGGCATCCTCCAACGCCTCAGTGAAGCGGTCGCGTGTCCGTTCATCGGTGGTGGCCCACTCTTGGCGCAGCGCCTCTAGCGCCTCCTGGGCCATGCGCGCCGCCTGCTCAACCAGCGCGCGCCCGTCGCGCAGCATGCTCATGGTCGCCGTCCCCAGGTCCACCGCCAGGTAGGGGAGATGCTTGCGCCGCAGATCTATCCAGGCGCCAGGCTCCAGCGCGATCACGGTATCAAAGGCCTCTGGCTCGAAGCGGTAGCCCCGTGTCTCCCATTCGGGCACATAATGCTCGGTGAGCAGCACCTTGGTCTCGCGCGCGGAGTACTCGCGCGCGTCAACCAGGCGGAGGTTGCGCAGATCAAGCGCGTCTTCGACGCTCTCCTCGCCGCGCTCTGGCAGTTCGTAAAGGCCCACCACCAGCGCCTCGCCGCGCTCGGTCAACTGCGCGATGAGGCTCTGCTCGATCGTCCGCTCCGCGGCTTGCTCATCCTTCAAATCTTCCATGCGGTCCACCACGAGGATCGCCTGCTCCTCAATGGATTGCAGCATCGCCATCTCGAGCACGTCTTGTGGGTCTGGCTCGTTGTCACGGCGCGCGAGCTGGCAGACGCTCTGGATGTCGAGCAGGTGAACGGAATGGTAGCGGCCCAAGCGCGCGCGCTCCTCGGCGAACGCCTCGCTGGAGGCCAGGCGCTCCGCCAGTACGCGCGGCACCACGTCGAGCGGTGTGCCATTGCGCCCAACGACCAGCACCAACTCGGTCGGCGCGCACGTGCCCAGGACATCGAGCACGTTGCTCATCAGGACGGCATGCATCTCGCGCACGCGCGCGCGACCGGAGGGATGCAAGACGAGCGTCATCTCCGCCGCCTTGTGGTACGCGGCGACTTTCTCCGGCGGCAGGGAGGCGGGTGGGACACGGGCGCCGAGCTTGCCGGTCTCGGGCGCCAGCTCGGGCTGTGTGTGATGAAAGAGCGCTTCGAGCGCGCTCAACAGCGCCGTGCGCGCGACTCCCACCTCATCGAGTGTCTGACTGGCGGCGTTCGTATCGTCAATGATGGCCCAGAGCAGCACCGCGTCGCTCACGCCGATGCCGCGCTCGTTCGCCACCTGGCGCCAGCGCCCGGCACAGCGCACGAGGGCCTCGGAGAGGGGGCCAGCGGCGGTGGTGGGCATGACGCTGATGCGTAGCTCGACGTTGAGCAGCTTGCGCAGCAGCTCTGGCTCCTGAATCCGCGCGAGCAGCGCGGCGGTGACGGGCGTTGGCGGGCGCGCGAGATCGTCGGGCAGCGCGGCGAGCAGGATATGCAACACATCTAGCGCCTGCCCCGCGCGCACCAGATTGCGGGCGCGCTGAAGCAGCCGCTGCGCGGACAGCTCGACAGATCCCAGAATGGGGAGACTCGGACCGGTCATGACCAACTCCTCTCGCAGGCGTGCCACACCGCTCCGAAGATCCCGCGTCATGCGCCACGCCTGCCCATCCGCCTCTCACGGCCGCGACGCGAAAATGCGACCGGGCAAGGTCTATCAGCGAGAGAGAACAGCGCGGCGGGAAGCGGGCTGGGGTGCGCATGAGGGCCGCCGCTTCCTCCGGCCTAAGCATACACATTCCCACGAACACTCGTCAATAGAGTAGATACCTGCCGCATGCCAGCACTGGGGGGATTGACAGCTATTGGCATGCCTGTATATTATGTGGCGGCTACTTGTCCTATCGAGCGGCACGCGGCAAAAAGCGGGTGTAGGCGACGTCGTACCTGAGAAGGAGCGGACGACATGAATAAGCGCACCTACCGTGAGAAGCTGACGCGGCGCTATCTGGTGGGGAGCCTGATGGCCCTCGCGGTGGTCATCGCGCTGCTCTCCATCTTCGATGTCTCGCTGCGCCAGACGGTGCTGGGTGACGTCGCCCACCTCGCCAGCCAGCGACTCGCGCAGGTCGTCGCCGCGGTCGCCGCGGTGGTCATTCTCGCCGTGCTCCAGATCATTGATCATCTCGATCAACTCCGCTCCCTCACGGAGATTGTCAGCCGTCTGTTCGGCTATGACTCGCGGGCGCTGGCCTTGCGCGGGCGCGCCTTCGTCGGTATCCCCGATGAGTACGTGCGCCGCCCCGCGCTCGAGCGTGAGCTCGCGGACGCGCTGGCCCCCACGAGCCGCCCCCAACTCGTCGTGCTGCATGGCGAGCGCGACTCCGGCAAGACGACCCTGATCCGCTTCCTCGTCCTGCGCGCGCTCAACCGGCGCTACCATGCGCGCGTGGTCCTCTGTCGTCGTGATCGGCAATCCATCCAGGTCGGCCCCAGCGAAACGGAAGAGCGGATCCGCCAGCGTCTCGCTGGCCGGGTGTTGGCACGGGTGATTGGTGAGACGGGTACGGCGGGCGATGTCGGGGAAGCCATCGCGACGATGAGTGACGCCGTCGCCGAGCACTTCCGCCGTGAGGGCGACCCCTGGCTAATCATCATTGACCAGATTGATGATGGCGCCTTCCCCTTTGAGCAGGTGTTGCCGCCGCTCTTCGGCACGT
>JADMIN010000291.1 GCA_015478575.1 Ktedonobacterales bacterium
CACGCACGCATTCTTTCACGGGCTTACGCTCAAATATTTCCGCGTAAAATATACTAGTGCTCAGACGTTACGCATCGCTTGCCCCAATCTAGCAAGAGAGCATATGCGATACGTCGGTGAGCGCGAGTGAGTGGAGGTGGGCCATGCCTGGATCGGGGAGAACGCAGGCGACCTCTCGCGGACGCCCCGCGAAAGAGCCAAAATCGAAGCTAGGCAAGTTTCTGCATCGCCATCTCCGTGCGCACAAGCTAACGCAGGCCGCGCTTGCCCATCGTCTGCATATCTCCACCGCAACAGCCTGGCGGCTAGTTCATGGGGTCACGGGGCGGTTCCAGCAGATCACACAGGACGATGTTTGCCAGGCGATGGAACTCGACGAGATGAGCCGCCGCGAATTCTTCCAACTCGCGGCGACCGCTGGCGTTACCTTCGCCGCTGCCAAGGTCACCATCATGGAAGCCACCAAGCGCGGTGGCCACCCACCTCCCATTGGCCGCTACCGCGAGATAGATCTCGATACCTTTAGCATCGCGCTGAATGGCTGGGCGGCGGCAATCAGCCATGGCCATGATCTATCGGAAGGGTTAGCGGCGGTCAGCCAACTCGATGCCCGATTGAGAAAGCTACAGTCCTACGGATCCGATGTGCGCTTCGCGGAAGCCCGCTTGCGGAGCGCGGAACTGCTCGCGGCGCTCCAAGAGGCAATCTATCCCTGGCGCAAAGAACGCCCTCGGACCACCATCGCCACCTATGAAGGGGTCATGAACGCGGTCTTTGGTGACATGCGCATGCCGAAAACTGGCTTTGGCCCACGGTACGTGCGGTTGGTGGCGCGCCATGCCGTGCTGCGGCGCGAGAACGAGCAGGCTTGGTGGTGTGCCCATGAACTGAATGCCCTGGATGATCGCCTCATCCAGGCAACCAACGACCCTGTCTTTGAGGTCGCCTACGCCTGCCAGCGCCTGCATACCCTGGCGATCCAGAACAAGATGTATCTGTGGCGCAACGAGAGCGACGCCGTGCGGGTACGGGTGGAGCACATGCGTGTGGACACCAACCTACGTGAGGAACTGCATGCCATCGTAGATTACACGATGGGCGTGGGCCTGAAAGGTTTCGCCTGGCATCTCACCAGGGAACGTCCATCCTCTCCCATGATCGAGCGCTACGCGGCGGAAGCTTGCGAGCACTTCGCGAGACTGCGTGCTGGGGGGCGGGGCGGTCTCGCGGTCCGCCACATCAATCTCTACCACCCGGCTATCACGGCGGCCAAATCAGCGCCCGAATTCGAGGCGGCGGAGATTGACGCGCTGGTCTGGTGCGCGCCCGATGAGGCCATTCGCCGCGCCACACTGCTGCGCCCGCGAGCCGAACAGCTCTACCCCGCGGTGGTCCGCAAGCTCGATGACGATATCCATCTGGCGCAACGCCGCCGCTCATCCGCCCGATGAGAATATATGTGATGCGCCCGCGAGGGCGTCTGCCGCGTAGACGCGGTATGGAGATGCGCGATGTTACAACAGCAACATACCCATCCCTGGCCTGGCCCATCCGATGCGTCCTGCGTGCTCTGCCGCGAAATACAGAGCAACGCCATGGCGCACACCACTGAAGCGCCATCCTCCCCCGCTGGCGCGCCGGATGCCCTCCCGGATGCCGCCGATGAGCCTGCCTGTAGTCTGAGCGCGGAGAACGATCAGGAGACATGGAACACGCTCCTCGATGACTTCCTCGCGCTGACGCGGCAATAGCGCAAGCGTGACCACTCGCGCCTGGGCACGATCCCGTCCGCAAGGACGCGGACGGGTCGCCCACTGGCGGCGGCCAGGCCGGGAGCGAACGCGAGGAGCGGCCTCGGACTCCTTCCCCCGGCGGGCGTATGGGCTGTCATCCCCCCATCACCTGGCGTGCTATCATATTCCCATCAGGCCACCTCGAGATCTGAGCGTCACCATCGGCCCCACGGGCGTGCCCGGATGAGAAAGTGAGAGCGGCATGAGCGAGACACCCGACCAGACGACCCCTCCGCCCACCGACGCCGATAACTGGCAAACCCTCGATGAGCCTATCGCCTGGCGCCCAACCGAGGACTACCTCCAGCGTAGCCGCCTGCGCCGCTTTCTGGAGCGCCACCACATCGCCGACTACGCCGCGCTGCTGCGCCGTGCCAATGAAGACCCCGCCTGGTTCTGGGATGCCGTCTCCGCGGACCTGGGCCTCATCTGGCAGCGACCGTATACCCAGGTGCTCGACACCTCACGCGGCATCCCGTGGGCGCGGTGGTATCGTGATGGCCAGTTCAACTACGTCGCCACCGCGCTCGATCAGCACGCCAACGGGCCTCGCGCCGACAAGACCGCCCTGATCTGGGAGGGTGAGGATGGGAGCGTACGCCGCTATACGTATGCCGAGCTGTTGGCGCTGACCAACCGCGCCGCCAACGCCCTGCGCGCGCTTGGCGTCGGCAAAGGCGACCGCGTCGCCATCTACATGCCCATGCTCCCGGAGACCGTCGCGGCCACCCTCGCCTGTGGCAAGCTCGGCGCCATCTACACCCCCATCTTCTCCGGCTATGGGGCCGAGGCCGTCGCCGCGCGCCTGCGCGACAGCGGAGCGAAGGTGCTGATCACCGCCGATGGCTTCTCCCGTCGCGGCAAAGTCATCCCCATGAAGCAGACCGCGGATACCGCCGTAGCTGAGGCGCCGAGCGTTGAGCATCTGCTGGTCGTGCGATACGTCGCCCGCGCGGACGTCCCCTGGACCACGGAGCGTGATCGCTGGTGGGGTGAGACGGTGGATGACCAATCACCGCACTGTGAGACGCTGGTGGTGGACGCCGAAGACCCCTACATGCTGATCTATACCTCAGGCACCACCGGCCGCCCCAAAGGCGCCGTCCACGTCCATTGCGGCTTCCCCATCAAGGGTGCGCAGGATATGGCGCACTGCTTCGACGTGCAGCCGGAGGATACCCTCTTCTGGCTCACAGACATGGGCTGGATGATGGGTCCCTGGGCCGTCAGCGGCACGCTGATGCTCGGCGCTACCCTGGTGATCTACGATGGCACGCCGGATTATCCCGCCCCCGACCGGCTCTGGGCGCTGGCCGAGCGCCACGGTGTCACCGTGATCGGCATCGCGCCGACGGTCATCCGCTCGCTCATGACCCACGGCGACGAGCCGGTGCGGCAGCACGACCTGAGCCGCCTGCGCATCCTCGGCGCCAGTGGCGAGCCATGGAACTCCGCGCCCTGGCACTGGTTCTTCGAGGTCGTCGGCGGCGGGCGCTGCCCCATCATCAACTATTCCGGTGGCACCGAGATCTCCGGCGGCATCGTCGCCTGCACCACCCTCACGCCCATCAAGCCCTGCTCATTCTCCGGCCCCGTGCCTGGCATCATGGCCGATGTCGTGGATGACGCGGGCCAGCCCGTGCGCAATCAGGTCGGTGAACTGGTGATCCGCCAGCCCTGGCCAGGGATGACGCGCGGCTTCTGGCGGGATGCCGCGCGCTACGAGGCAACCTACTGGAGCCGTCTGCCCAATATCTGGGTGCATGGCGATTGGGCGGCGATTGATACCGATGGCTACTGGTATATCCTGGGGCGCTCCGACGACACCATCAAGGTCGCGGGCAAACGGCTTGGGCCAGCGGAGGTCGAATCCGCGGCGGTGGCGCACCCTGGCGTGAGCGAGGCGGCGGCCATTGGCGTGCCCCACCCCGTGAAGGGCGAGGCGGTCGTGGTCTTCGTCGTGCCGCGCCCAGGTATCGAGCCATCGGAGGCGCTACGCGCGGAGGTTCAGGCGGCCGTCGTGAAAGCACTCGGCGCCGCGCTCAAGCCAGAGCGCGTGCTCTTCGTCACGCAACTGCCCAAGACCCGCAACGGCAAAGTGCTGCGCCGACTGATCCGCGCGCGCCACCTCGGCAAGACTGATCTCGGCGACCTCTCCGCGCTGGAGAGCGCCGATGCCCTGGATGCCATCGCCCAAGCGCGGTAGGCGCGGGCGCACCGAAGCCGATGCGGCAGGGAGGCCCACGCCGCGCGGTGCGCTCGTTTGCTAGGCGCCCTGCCCTCGCCTGATGAGGGCAGGGCAGGGGAGAAGAGAGGTCAGCGGCGCCCGCTGGCGCCCGCCAGCTTCGGCTGCTGCTGTGGCGTGGCGGAGGCGCGCTTGCCACCGCGGCCGGTCCGCGTCGTCCGCAGCCAGCGCGGCAGCTTGCCCAACGGCGAGACGCCCGTCACCTTGCGGAACGTCACCAGCACCACAATCATCAGGATCCAGTTCGCCAGCCCCGCGAAGAGCAACTGGAGGGTCATCCCCACGGGAATCAGCAGCAGCGCGCCCGTCACCACGATGTTGACCAGCGTCAGCGGAATCAGGAAGAGCCACGCGAAGCGCATCAGTTGATCCGCGCGCAGGCGCGGCAGCGTCGCGCGGATCCAGATGAAGAGCAGCAGCAGCGCGATCATCTTCGCGAGGAACCAGCCCACCGCGATGGCATTGAAGACGACATTGCCCCAGAAATTGCCGAACACGCCCGTCCAGAACTCGACCGCCGCGCCCGGCCCCGACCAGCCGCCCAGGAAGAGTGCCGTGGCCACCGCTGAGACGATGGTCATATTGCCATACTCACCCAGGAAGAACATCGCCCAGCGCAAGCC
>JADMIN010000292.1 GCA_015478575.1 Ktedonobacterales bacterium
GAACAGCACCATACGCCGACAGATGCTCGCCGTCATGCGTGCGCCCGCCTCGGCGGGGAGCGCGGCCACCGTGGGGAAGAGCACGGTCCCCATCACCAGCGGCAGTTGCCAGATGATCTCAGAGAGGCTCGTCGCGACGGCGTAATAGCCAACCGCGGTCACGCCGACGAAGAGCATCACCAGGAACGCATCGAGCCGCAGATTGCCCAGATTCAGGATGGACGTCAGATAGCTCCTGAAGCCGAAGCGCATCGCCTCACGTAAGAGGCGTATATTCCAGCCCAGACGAATCTTAGTGTGCTTGCGGAGCAAGACGATGACACAGGCGAGCGAGAGCGCCACACTGGCGCCATAGGCGAGTGACGCGGCGCCCAGCGCATTGCGCGAGAGCACGAAGAACACCGCGAGGCCGACTGCCTGGACGATCACCTGCGCGATGTTGGCGATATTGTAGCCCACAATATCATTGGCGGCGAGCTGGCAATCCGAGAGATAGACGGTGAGTAACTCCAGCGGGCCGAAGACCGCGATGAGGAGGCGATACACGGGAGGAATCGGCGCGAGGATCGGAATCGGCGCGACAAAGGCCAGAATGATGTAGATGCCCGTGACCACGATGGAGATCAGTATGCCCACGGTGGCTACATTCGCGACCACCTCGCGCAAGGAATAGCGCTTGTGCCCGACCAAATAGATACCAGCGTTCGAGAAGCCGAGCGCGCAGTAGGTAAAGAGCAGTGTGATGAGCAAGATGAGGGTATACAGGCCCTTATCATGCGGCCCGAGGAGCCGCGCGGTGATGACGCTCAGCGGCAAGGACACGCCATAGGTCATCAAGCGCGCGAGGATGGCGATGAGCGCGTTGCCGCCCAGGCGCGCCGCGGGCAATGGCAGAGCGGCGACACGACCGCTATCTTCGAGGTAGTTCTCGCCGCGGATGTCGGGAATGGCGCGTAGCGAATCAGAGACCGCGGTCATGGGACGGGTCATCCGTCGCAGCTTGGCGCTCGTCGAGCCGCTCTCACTGGCCATCTCATGGGTGGCTGGCTTCCGGGGATCATGGTCGCTGGGCGTACTCATCGCTCACCTTTCTGACCTCGGATGCCTGGCATTGGCTAGCACGCCGCGCCGACGTGATCGCACGATCGATCGAGGGTCTTGGACTTTGCCCATCCATCGTGATCCCCTCGTCTGTGTCACGCTACCGCTGAGCTGGAGGTGATCCGCCACGCTCAGCGCGGGATATGGCGGCGCTGCCGATGGGGGCGGGCGCCGTATGCTCGGTGCGCGGTGGCGGGTGGCGCGTCGGGTCGGTGAGGACCAGCGCGACGAGATCGGCCTGAGCGACACGGAGGGTTTCGAGCGCCTGCCTCAGTGTGTTATCGGTCGCGCGGGTGCGATCCACCACCAGCACAACGCCATCGGCGCGCGTGGCCAGCGCCGCCGCGCCGCCAGCGTCCGTGAGCGGTGGCCCATCCACGATGATCAGCTCCGCCGGGCTGGCCAGCGCGGCATCAAGGACGCGGCCCATCGCACTGGATGCGAGCAGCGCCGCCTGGTTGGGCGGTCGCCGCCCCGCTGGCAAGAGCATCAGGTGGTTCGTCGGCGTCGGCAGCAGGAAGGAAGCCAGGGTGCCCGCGCGGTTGCCCACCTCGTCGAGCGCCTCGAGCAGACCAGCGCTCTCCGCGCCGCCGAAGCGCGCGTGCTGCGTGGGTCGGTCCAAGTGCGCATCCACCAGCAGCACGCGCTTACCTGATGCCGCCCAGTGCGTCGCGAGACTGGCCGCGGTGAAACTGGCGCCTGACGCGCCGCGCTCGCCTGTGACGAGGATGAGTCGTCGCGGGCGCACGATGTCGGCGAAGCGCAACTGAGTGGCGAGCGCGGCGATTGCCGTTTGCCCTGGGTCTCCTCCATCCTCAGGCGTGGGAGCGCGCGCCACTCCACTCGTAGGCTGAGCTGCCAGTGCGATCTCGATGAGCGCGACCTCGCCGGCAATCTGCCTGATATCCGCGACGGCCTGAAGGCGGCGACCACGCGCGGCGAGCGCATACGCGAGCAGCAGGCCCAGGGCAGCGCCGCCCAGCAAGCCGGCCAGCAAGAAGCCCCGGAGGCTGGGCCGCTGTGAGGCGGTGGCGGCCTCAGCCGCTTGTTGGATGGTGAAGCTGGGCTGGCGTTGCGCTTCCATGAACTGGAGCTGTGCCAAGCTCGTTGTGAGCGCGAGGCGTGTGGATTGGTCCTGGCTGAGTTGGGTGAGGAACGCCCCCAACTGTGGATCGCTCGCGGTCTCGCCCGACCCTTCCAGCGTGGCGATGCGTTGCTGAAGTGCGCGGATCTCCGCCTCCAGGGCAGTGATCCGCGTTTGCAACGGCTGCTCTCTCGCGGCGTTCTCCTGCTGGCTGGCGGCGGCCTCGTGCTGGATGAGCGCCTGCGCCTCCGCGTTCGCGAGGGTGGCGGCGGCCTGCGCTGTTGGCGCCTGTGTGGTGATTTGCAGCAGGTCAGTGGAGGTTAGGGGCTGCACCTCGACCCCCGCGCGCACGTGCTCCACCGGTACGCCAGCGATGGCGCTGGCGGCGTTGAGGACATCGGCGCCGCGTGCCGCCCGCGCCTCGGTATTGAGCAGCGTATCACTGGTAAGAGTCAGCGTTTTGGGGTCCTGTGGGTTGGAGAGGAGATGCACGCGCACGAGCGCCACTGCCTGATAGGCGGGTGGGCGGAGCATGTGGTAGCCAAGCGCGCCGCCCAAACCGAGGAGGGCACACATGATCACCAGCCAGGCGCGTCCGCGCAGTGCCGCCCAGTATTGGCTCGTGTCCACTCACGTACCTTCCTTCGCTGCGCCCCTTGGTGGAGGGAGCGCGTGCGGATGCGTGCCCCGCCCGCCGCACGTCCCAGGGGCAAGCGCTCATGCCCCACGGGGCCGAGCGGTCGCCAGTGCGTATCCAGTGCGTCTCCGGTGGCCACGGGCCGCCGGGAATACCCTCTGTGTGGCCCATGTGGGGCATGAGCGCCGACAGGCCCTCGGACGCCGTGGCCGCGCACATGGGTGGCCAGCGGGTAGGCCCGCGTCGCGGGATTGGCGGATGTTGGGAGTACCGACTGAGAGCGATACACCAGCAGACTGAGCATAGCCGCCGCGACTCACCACCACACGCATTCCCCCGCACGTCTTGGCCTACTATCTCATGTCGTCGGCGCCTGTGTCAATCAACCGCCCCAGCATGGGCTACCACCCATCATGGCATGCCAGCCCCGCCCTGTGCGAGGGGAGAAGTGAACCAATCGCGCAGCCAGGCATAGGTATCCCAGCCGTAGGCCGATGGCCCGCCGCTCCGGTCGGTGATGATGCCCCAGTTAAACGCGCCGCCCGGCAGGTTATCGCAGACGCACCAGGAGTAGTTGAGGAAGCCGACGCCGTACTGATGAAAATAGTTCATCACAGCCAGGTTGTAGCGCGATGGGGTGCGTGCGGGGCTGTCGCCGGGCGGCTGCCGAACGTCCGCCGTGCCCGTCGCCGCGTCGCCAAACTCCGTCGCGAGGACGGGGTAGCGCTGAACCACCTCATTCAGGTCGTCGCAACAGGGCCGTGGCGCGTAGGCGTGGATCGCGTAGACGAGATTGGTGCCCGTCAGCGCGTAGCCATGCGTGAGACCCCAGAGCGACCCCGCGCGCTCCAGGCCCCCCACTAGGACGACGCGATCTGGGGCGAGGCGATTCACCCATGTCACCATCGCCTGCATGCCCCAGGCGTCGTAGCGGCGCCCCGCCGCGGCGCCGCAGGTACCGGCCGGCGGCTGGTCTATCGTCAGGCTTCCGCCCCACTTCCAGAGTGCCCAGGCCGCGCTCGCTGATGGCATGCCGCTCAGGTACGGCTCATTGAAGAGATCGAAGAGCACATGCGGATCATCCTTGTAGCTCGTGGCCAGGTCGGTCCACAGCGCGACGGAGTCGGCGCGGGCGGGGAGCGGGTATTGCGCGCCACCATGCAAGGTTTCGGTGAGACAATCACCACCGCTGTCGGTGAAGGGTTCGGTCAAGAACTGTGTCAGGATGACATAGAGGCCGGCCTGTTCAGCGTGCAGAATGGCCTCACGCACGTACTGCCGGTAGGCTTGCGCGCCCGTCGGGCAGACGTTGGCGCGATTCTCCCAGAGCACGGGGGAGATGCCAAGGCGGACGCTATTGAAGTGCCACGCGCGCATCGCCGTGAAGTCCGCCACCGTATACCAGTGATCGCCCTGGCAACTGCCATCCCATGTCGTATCGAGGCGCACGCGCGTGGTGCCAAAGAGCTGTACGGGGTCGCCCGCGGGGGTGACGAGCTGGGTGCCCCGCACTCGTAGTGGTCCGGGAAAGGTCACGCCGTTGAGGCTGGCCCCCCGATCGGTTGACCGGGTGAACAAGGCGCCGGCCCTGATGCCTAGGAAGCCGCCTAGCCGCGGCGCGCTGGCGTAGATGCCCATCCCGGAGATCAGGATGAGGGCCACGGTCGCGAGGCGCCACCATGAGGCGCGGGAGCGTACTTCTCGCATGGCCTTCCTGTTTTCGCCTGCTCTTCTCTCACGCCCGCATGGTGCGCGGTGTGGCTACCAGGGCCGCGGCTACCAGGGCCGCGGCTACCAGGGCCGCGGCTACCAGGGCCGCGGCTACCAGG
>JADMIN010000293.1 GCA_015478575.1 Ktedonobacterales bacterium
CGGGATTCTTGCTCGAGAGCGTGCGAATGCCCCAGCCACTCCACATATCCTCTTGCAAGAGCCGTTTGGCGATGCGTTCCGCCTTGTCTTGGTCGGCTATGCCGCTCCAGAGGCAATGGCCCGCGTTGGAGGTAACAGGGGTAACGCGGTTTTTGTGGGCGTCCTGACCATAGGCAAAGCAGCCTTCTTCCTCCATCCAGTAGACCTCGTGGAACTTGCGCTTCAAGATCTCGGCTTGCTGACGTAATGCCTGCGCCCGTGCCTGGTCGCCAAGCACCTGAAAGACTTCGGCCATGCGCACTTTGGCGTCGTAGACGTAGCCCTGCAGTTCGCATGTGCCCTTAGGCTGCTTCACCTGACTTCCATCGCCATAGACGACAGAATCGCCTGAGTCCTTCCAGTTCACATTCTCGTACCCGAGCGACGAGAAAGTCTTATACTCCTGGAAGCCATCGCCGTCCAGATCCCCATACTGATCAATCCACTGGAGACATCCCTCGGCTACAGCACGGTACTGCTTGAGCAGCGCAATATCTCCCGTCCAGCGGAAGGTTTCGGAGAGTACGATCAGATAGAGGATAGTCGCGTCGGCCGTACCGTAGTAAGGGGTATGCGGAATCTGCTTGAAATGCGCCAGTTCGCCAAAGCGTATCTCGTGGAGGATCTTGCCAGGCTGGGCATCGCGGTAATCGTCGCGCTCGGTAGCCTGGTAGTCAGCCAACCACTTGAGTGCCCCACGCGCAAAGCCAGTGGAAACAGTCATATTCTGGAGCGAGACGATCAGGCTATCGCGCCCGAAGAGCGTGACAAACCAGGGGACACCTGCTGCCGGTACCCACTCCACGTCCGATACATCCAGGTCGTAGATACGCAGGGCGCCCATATCTTCAACCGCCTGGTGGTACGCGCGATAGACATGCTCGTTGGGGGTGAGTAATTGAGGTGCGCTTTCTAGCCAGTGCATCTGGAGATGGTCAAGTTTACTCAGAGGCTCTTCCATCTGCTCATGTGTTCGGTGGCCGTAGAGAGGTGCCATCACATGCTGCCCCTGCTCCAAGATCATTTCGCCGCACGTGTGCCACTCCTGCCCCGGTTCGAGTTCAATCTCGAAAAAGATGCGGCCGTTGGCATAGCCAACAGGAACGTCCGCACGCGGGATCGTGTAGATCACGGCACGATGGAAATCGCGGTTATCGTATCTGGTACACAGTTTTCGTCCCTGTCTATCCCATTCAGTGAGCATCCTACCGTGGCGAATGAGGCGTTTTGACTTCACCTCGAAGAGGTCGGCAAAATCCGAGCGCAATGCCAGTTCCAGGGTGAAGCGAATCTTTTTGCCAGTGTAGTTCGTGATGTAGAAGTCTTCGTGGATGCCCTCCTCAACGGTACGATCGAGGGTCAGGCCGATGGTATTGGCCGCGAAATCTCCGTCCTCGGTGCTGATTTTGGGATTCGTGAGGTACGTCCGCGATGCATGGCAACTGAGCGGGCTTGAGTTGATCAAGGCCCAGGGGACACCGTTGACAAAGAGATGGTAGGAACTGATGAAGCGCGTATCGGCAGCGAAAACGCCTTCATTGGCCTGGGGATTGATCTCTCCCGCGGAATCAGTGAGCATGAAGGTGCGCCCCTGGCTGATGGTGATGCCTGGTGGAGCTACCTTAATCTCTATAGGCATAGTTTCCTCCTTGAGCGATGGCGACCGCAAGGATCGTGCCCCAGCTTTGTTACTGTTGGCGACGCCCGCTTGACGTGCCGGACGATCCCAAGAAGCTAGCGTACTACTTGACCTTCGCCCCCGTCGCCCCGCTTATTTCTTACCCACGGCGTGCAACGAGGGGGCGGCAGTACGTTTACTTGCCCCTCAATTTCCCCCTTAAAGACGGAGACCCCCCCTTGTTTCATGCCCGCGTTCCGCTCGCGCCGCGTGGTATACTCTAGAGTGCGTCTCCGCGGGAACACGCGGGCGCCATAGGGGGGTCGCGGCGCGCGACCGCCCTTTGTGCCGCGCGCGCGAGTGAGTGAGGTGGGCGAAACGTGAAGCTGATCGTGGGCCTGGGCAATCCCGGTGGACGCTACACGCGCACGCGCCACAACGTCGGCTTCGATACGCTAGATGACATCGCGCGGCGCCAGGGCTGGCACTGGGAGACGCAACGCAGCCGCGCGCTGCTCGCCAGCGGCATGCTCGGCACGGAGAAGGCGCTGCTCGCCAAGCCGCAAACCTACATGAACGACAGCGGCCAGGCAGTCGGCGAGTTGATGCGCTTCTATAAGCCCGACCTCGCCGACCTGCTCGTCATCTGCGACGATCTCGATCTCGCGTTCGCCAAGGTGCGGCTGCGCGCGCGTGGCGCCGCGGGGGGCCAGCACGGCCTGGAGGACATCATTCGCCATCTCGCGACCAACGAGTTCGCGCGTATCAAAATCGGTGTGGGCCGTCCACCCGCTGGCCGCGACGCCAACGTGGATTGGCTCCTCAGCCGGCCAGGTGGCGACGAGCGCATCGCCCTCGATGAGGCCATCGCGCGCGCCGCCGACGCCGCGCTCCGCTGGGCCGCTGAGGGCATCGAGGCCGCCATGAACCACTACAATATGTAGCCCGCGGCAGGACATGTAGCCCGCGGCAGGACATCCCAGAGCCGCGATCCGTGGCGCATGGAGGCCGGCATCGAGGCGTCGTCACCGCCCACTCGTATCTGACCCGCCCAATCAGGCGGCAAGCATGCCGCCGCGTCTCACCGCGCGGCTCACTAGATGATCTGGAGGCTGCTCGTGTCGCTTCGCGGATTACTCCCCCTTCTCGCCGCGCGTTCAGAGTTCCAGCGCTTGCGCGCGCGCATCGCGCCTGGCACGCAGGCGCCCGTGCCGTATGGCGTGAACGAGGCGGCCCGCCCCTACATCGTCGCGACACTGGCGGCGGAACTGGGACGCCCGCTGCTCTATGTTGTGCGCGACAGCGAACATGTGCGCCCCACCGCCGAGGCACTGGCTGGCCTGCTGGGGCCAGAGCTACCGGTGCTGCCCTACCTCGACCGCGACGCGCTGCCCTATGAACGCCTAATGCCTGATGTCGAGGCGGTGCAACTGCGCATGCGCGCCCTGACCGCGCTCAGTCAGAGCGATAGCGCCTGCGTCGTTGTCTGCTCAGCGCGGGCGCTTACCCAGCCGGTGCCGCCGCCGCGCGAATTTGCCAACGCCCTGCTGCGCCTGCGCACTGGCGCCCAGATGTCCCCACGGCGGCTGCTCGAGCACCTGCTGGAGTTGGGCTACGAGCCAGTGGCTGAGGTGGAGGAGGTCGGGCAGGTCAGCCACCGTGGCGGCATCGTGGATGTCTTCGCGCCCGCGCTCGAACGCCCGGTGCGCGTCGAGTTCTGGGGCGACGAGATGGACTCCATCCGCACCTTCGATCCCACCACGCAGCGCTCGCTCAATCCGCGGACCGATATCGTCATCGGCCCCGCGCGCGAGGCGCTGGCCACGCGCGGTCCCCAGGCGACGGAGCGGCTGGCGCGGCTCGACACGCTCGGCATGAATCCCGATGCGCGTGCCCGCTGGGAGCGCGATCTCGAAGCCCTGCGCGCGCGCCAATCATTCGAGGATATTGCCTTCTACCTCCCCTACCTGCACGAGCCAGCCTCGCTGCTGACCTACCTGCCAGCGGATGGTGTGCTCGTGTCCCATGAGGCGGAGGCGCTGGAGCGCGTAGCGGATGAGCTGGCGGCGCAGGGCGAAGAGGTGCGTGACCGGCTGGAGCGTGAGGGCGAGAATCCGCCAAGCATGCTGCCCGCCTTTCTGCCGTGGTCTCTGCTGGCTCCCCTGGTGGCTGGGCACCGCCAGATGCGGTTTGCCGCCTTGCTGGCCGACGAGCCGGCGGATGTGGCGCACCTGGGCAGCGCGCTCGCGCCTGATCTGGTGGGGGCCACTTCCTACGGTGGGCGGCTCCGTGCCTTCGCCCAGGATGCGCGGCGGCTGCTGGGTGAGCGCCAGCGGGTGGTCATTGCCAGCATGCAGGCGCGACGACTCTGCGAGGTCTTTGGTGATGAGGCACTGCTCGGCCACAACAATACGGTCACCGTCTCGCCGCTGGTTGATCTGCCCCAGCCGCCAGAGCCAGGGACACTTGCCATCGTCCACGGGCATTTCCCCGAAGGGTGGCACAGCCGCTCAATGGCACTCACGGTCTTCACGGATACCGAGATCTTTGGCTGGTCTAAGCGGCACGGCGCACCGCGCAAGCAGGTGACCACTCCTGCCTCGTTTTTAGCTGAGCTGCGCCCTGGCGACTACGTCGTACATCAGGATCATGGCATCGGGCGCTTCGAAGGGCTGACGCGGCTCGCCAACGATGGCGTCGAGCGTGAGTACCTGCTGATCCAGTATGCCGGCTCTGGCAAACTCTACATTCCCACCGACCAGCTCGACCGCGTGACACGCTACATCGGCATGGGCGATGCCGCGCCAGCCCTCAGCAAGCTCGGCGGCAGCGACTGGGCGCGGGCCAAGCAGCACGCACGTGAGAGCGTGAAGGAGATCGCCGCGGACCTGCTGCGACTCTATAGTGTGCGCGAGGCGGCGGTTGGCCACCCCTATCCACCGGACGAGGAACAGCCGTGGCTGCGCGAGTTGGAGGAAGCCTTTCCTTACG
>JADMIN010001078.1 GCA_015478575.1 Ktedonobacterales bacterium
GAATTCTATCTGCTCGGTGGTCCCTCCGGCCCGCCCGACATCGTGCGCTTCGGGCTGCGCGGTCCGAACGCGCTCACTCCCACCGGCTTCCTCCTCGGTGAGCTAGTGACCTGGTTCCTGTTGGCGATCTTCTTCACCATCGCCGTCGTCTGTACGCGCCTGGCCAATGGGGGCTTCCTGCGCTTCACCATGCCCGCCGGTGGCGGTCGTGTCACGCTCTGAGTGGGGCATGCGCTCAGAAGTCCGCGATGGGGCGGCGTCCCGCGAAGCCGGCCTCGATCTCGTGCCACCAGCCGATACCCACTTCGCCGAGCCGCCAGCAGAGATACACCTCCTGGCCCGCGCGCAGGGCGGGGAAGTCTACCAGTCCGGTGTCCAGGTCCTTCACCAGCACGCCCAGCGCGTTGATGTCCGCGATGCGGGCGGTGATCGCCTGGGCAAGCGCCGCCATCTCGCGGCGCAGCTCCGCCAGCGCTTCGCCGTGGGCGTGGCCATTCCCCATCACCTTCGCCCGCGCCTCCGC
The DNA here is from genome assembly GCA_015478575.1 of Ktedonobacterales bacterium. Lineage (GTDB taxonomy): Bacteria > Chloroflexota > Ktedonobacteria > Ktedonobacterales > JADMIN01 > JADMIN01. The sequence continues at coordinate 524 of JADMIN010001078.1, forward strand.
CGCGCGCGCCTCACGCGCCGCCAGCTCGCGCCGCACCGCCTGTATCTGGCGCAGTAGCGGCTCGATCCGCGGCAGCAGCGCCTCCGCCGTCTGCGGCGTGAAATATCTCGCCATCGCGCTCGCCCCTCACGACCGTCGCGTCCTATTCCCGCACGATCGCGACCATGCCGCCCGCGCCCGGTCCGGCATGAGTGCCCACCGCCGGACCGAGGGCGAAGGTCTCCACCGGCCCGTTCCAGAGTGAGCGCGCGACGTTCATCACCTGCGCGCCCATCGTGTCGTCGCTCTGGATGACGCCCACCGCTTCGAGCGGCCCCAGCTTGGCCATGATCTGCCCCAGGCGCTCCAGCGCCTTGTTGCGCGTACGCACCTGCTCCAGCGGCACCACCTGTGAGTCGCGGATTTCGAGCAGCGGCTTGACGTTGAGCAGCGTGCCAAGCATGGCCTTTCCACGCCCAATGCGCCCGCCACGCTGGAGGAATCCGAGCGTA
>JADMIN010001079.1 GCA_015478575.1 Ktedonobacterales bacterium
ATGTCGCCACGAGCGCGAGCGTGTACGTTCCCGCGGGCACAATGATGGCCAGCAGCGAGAAGAAATAGGCGAGCATCACGATCCATCCCTGCGCCAGCGCCATCGTTGTGCCAAGGGCCGGCACGGCCCAGCCATAGCTCGCGCCCGCGTGCGGAATATGCCGATTGAGGTGACGGAAGGTGATAGCGGAGAGGAAGAACGGAATAAAGGCCAGCCACATGCCAATCGGCGCGGCATACAAGCCAATGGCAATCATTGGCCCCAGCGCCGCCGCGATCGAGAAGACCGGCCCGACACTGGAAACCGACATCGCGGTCAGGTGGGTCAAATCCAGCACATTGGCCCGCAGGGTAACGTGCGTGTCGGGAGACAAGCTGGCATCAGAGGCGGACGTACTGTGCGCCTGGCGCGTCAGGCGGGGCATGCCGACCTCCTCGCGACGATGGTTTCAGCGCGCCTGGCCCAACGGGGCACGAGCGCAAGCGCGTACGAGCATGGCGGAAAGTGCCATGAGCCACGAGCCACGTGTACACCATAGCAGGTGCCCGCGGTGGAGTGCAATGAATTGTTGCTGCGAAGATAAGTGGATGCGAAGATCCGCAATTCGGCGCGCTAAGCGGAGCAGGGGTGATGATCCCAGACGCTGGCGGGGCAATGGTTCGAGAGGTGAGAGTCGCTCATTGGAAGCGTGGCGTGTCGGTCACGCCACCACGAGCAGAGCGCTGGAGCATGATCGGAGGTCAGGCGCGCCAGGTGGCGCGCAGCACACGCAGCCAGTTCTCATGGGTCACCAGGCGGAGCGCCGCGTCGTCATAGCCAGCGGCGCGCAGCGCCGCCAAGAGTCTCGGCAGTCCGGCGGCGTCCCCCAACTCGCGGGGCATCGTCGCACCGTCAAAGTCAGAGCCAAGGGCCACATGCTCGAGGCCGATGCGGTCAGCGACATAGGTCATGTGCCGCACGATCTCGGTGAGGGACGTCTCTGGCTCCAGCGCACCATCGGCGCGTAGCATGGC
>JADMIN010001080.1 GCA_015478575.1 Ktedonobacterales bacterium
ACGGCGGCAACGCAGACTACCGTCTGCTACCCTTCGGGTCAGCCGCCTGTAGTTTGGTGGCTTTAGCCCTTCAGGCGCGGTTTGAACCGCCCGCGTCAAGCAAAGGAGAACAGCGATGGATACTGACCTGGCAGCGATCCGTGGGATTTTAGCGATAACTCCGGCGCGGTGGCGCAACCTGGCCGAGAATGTCGCCGACGAACTGCTGGCGCAACCGCCGCGCGCGGGGGAATGGTCGGCGGTTGATTGTCTGCGCCACGCGATAGCGACCGAGCGGGAGGTCTTTCCGATGCGGGTGCGCCAGATCCTCGCGGGTGAAGATTTCGCGGCCTTTGATCCCGATGCCGCAGGCGCGCAAGCGCCCGCCAATAACGCCGTCGAACTGGCCGCATCGTTCGCCCAGATGCGCGTCAAGAGCCCGGAACTGTTCGATAAACTGACGCCGGAGCAACTCAGCCGCACGGCGCAACATCCCGCGCTGGGGACGGTGACGCTGGGCGAACTCATCAACGATTGGGCGGCGCATGATCTGATGCGCCTCGTGCAGGCGGAACGCAGCCTGATGCAGCCCTTCATCGCGGCGCTCGGCCCCTGGCGCTCCTACTTCACCGACCACATCGCGTGAATGGGGCGATGATCGCGCGCCCCAGCGGCCTGTGTGACCACTCCCTGCCGCATCAGCCGCAGGGGGGCGCGGGGGCGGTGGAGCAACTTGGGAAGTGACATGCTCACTTCCCCCAACACTCAACGAGAGCCTGGTTCATCGCTCCCTAGTCAGCTCTGCTGTCTGTTATTCACGTTCCCGCCACGATCGCTCTGCGCAGGATATGAACCTGTTTGTCGCTTAAAGCATCGGGCATCGCGAGTGAGCGGGCTGGCGGCTGAAGCCGCGCCTGGGATCACGAAGCCCGCGAAATAGGGCATCTGGCAGCGCGCTTGAACGGGCTGGCGGCTGAAGCCGCGCCTGGGATCACGAAGCCCGCCTGCGCGGGCTACGGACGAGGTCGGCTGGC
>JADMIN010000294.1 GCA_015478575.1 Ktedonobacterales bacterium
CCTGATAGGTGTGCCAGTAGAGCGAGCAGAGATGTTCCGCGGCGAGCTTGGTCACGCCGTATGGCGAGACGGGCCGCGTGAGCGTCTCCTCGGTCACGGGCAATTCGGGCGCGTTGCCATAGACAGAGGATGAGGAGGCATAGACGAGGCGCTTCAGGGTTGGCGCGTGCGTGGCGGCCTCCAGCAGACGCTGCGTCGCCGTGATGTTGCAGGCGGTGTAGATCTCGAAGCTCTGGCCCCAACTCGCGCGTACGCCCGCCTGTGCCGCCTGGTGAAAGACCCAATCCCGATCCGCGATCGTGGCCGCGAGGTCAAGCGCGTTCAGGTCCGCCTCGACGAAGCGGAAGCGCTCGGCCTGACGCAGCAGCGTCAGATTCGCCACTTTGAATGGCCGCGGGTAATAGTCGGTGAACGTGTCTATACCCAGAACCTCATGCCCATCGGCGATCAGCCGCTCCGCCAGATGTGAGCCAATAAAGCCGGCTACGCCCGTCACGAGACAACGCATGCATCCTCCTGATCCTCGTGCTCGCGCCACATCCACTGGCGATCTTTGGTGTCTCATCGCTCCTTCACCATCCAGTCCGCGACGAGTGAACGGTCACTCCAGCCCCGGTCGGACGTGGTTCACGCTGTCGAGCGTCATGGGGAAGTCGGCTGGCAAGTCGGCTGGCTGGTCGGCGTCGTCGCGCAGTGCGGAGCGCCGCCGCTGCCGCCGCGGCAGGGTCACGGGGCCGTTGGCTGTGCCGATGACGACCGAGCGCAAGGTGTACGTAGGCTTGCCCTGGGACTCATAATACGTGCGCATCTGAATCTCGGCGAGTAGGCCGAGCATGATGAACTGCATCGCCAGCACGATCAACACCGCCCCGAGGGAAGCCAACGGATTGTTGTGTATCTTGACATACGGTGGCAAGAGGCTTTGGACGACCGCGGCGCCAACGCTGAGGAAGCTTGCCAGGCAGAGTAAGAGACCGGCACGGCCAAACATATAGAGGGGCTTGGTGGAGTAGGAGCCGAGGAACTTCACCGTCACGAGGTCCATCACCACGCGCAAGGTGCGGCTCAGGCCGTACTTGGATTTGCCATAGCGGCGGGCACGGTGATTCACGCGAATCTCGGTGATACGGGCACCGCTCCAGAAGGCATAGACGGGCAGGAAGCGATGCATCTCACCATAGAGACGCACCGGCTCTAGGACCTCGCGGCGATAGGCTTTGAGTGTGCAACCGTAGTCGTGCAAGCGCACGCCCGTGACGCGCGAGATCAGCTTGTTCGCCAGCAGCGACGGGAGCTTACGTGTCAGATAGGTATCGCGCCGCTTGTTGCGCCAGCCGCTGACAACATCGTAGCCCTCGTCCAGTTTCTCCAAGAGGTGGCTGATATCGGCGGGGTCGTTCTGCAGGTCGGCATCCATGAGGACAATAATGTCGCCGCGGCTGTAGTCGAGGCCGGCGGAGATGGCTGCCGTCTGCCCGTAGTTCCGCCGGAAGCGAATCACCGCGACCGTCGGATCCTCGGCGACCAGTTCCGCGAGCCGCTGGTAGCTGGCGTCTGTGCTGCCATCATCCACGTAAATGATCTCGTACGTCTGGCCCAGGGCATCGAGTGCCTGCTTGATTTGCTGATGCACCAGCGGGATATTCTCTTCCTCGTTATGCACGGGAAGGATGAGCGACAGGTCCGTGGCTCGCATGATCAGGCCTCCAGATACCCACCAGCCTCTACGCCTGGGGCAATGATGGCACGGGCGCGTAGAGTTCGCCCGCTGGCGCCGACGCGCTCGACGCACTGGTGAGATAGCGCTCACTCCACAATTCGAACATCAACAGTTGCCAGAGTTGGTGGGCGTGATCGCGCGTGCCCGCCAGATGCTCCCGCACAAGCCCATCCACGTACGCTGGCTGAAAGATGCCTTGCGCCCGTAGTCGCGCTGGCGCCAGCGCTTCTCGCATGAGGTCGCGCAACTCCTGGCGTAGCCAGTTCTTGTATGGAATATTGAAGCCAAGCTTTGGCCGATGAATGATCGCGTCGGGCAGGAGATCACGCATGGCGTACTTGAGGAGGTATTTGGTGTCCAGCCCGTGGAGGCGGAGCGCGGCGGGCAGCCGCGCGGCAAACTCGACGAGCGTGTAGTCCAGAAACGGCCCGCGCGTCTCAAGCGAGACCGCCATGCTCATGCGATCCACCTTGACGAGGATATCGTCGGGCAGGTACCGCTTGATATCGGCATACTGCTGCTGATCCAGTGGCACCGCGCTCCCGCTGCCCGCGAGCAGCGCTAACACCTCGGCATCCCTGTCGGAGGCTGGCGCATCTGTCTCAGAGACGAGCACCTGGGAAAGGTCTCCCGCCTGCCAGAAGGTCTGCCAGCGCACCTGTTGCAACGCCGCCGGTAGACTGGTTCCTTCGAGAAGGCGCCGGGCGATATTTCGCGGACCCTTCTTCTTGGGCGTTGGAGAGATGTGTGCCGCGAGCGCGCGCAGGCGGCCACGTGCGCTCTCCGGCAGGCGATCCACCGTTGCCGCGGCGAGTCGCTGGGCGCGATACCAATCATACCCAGCGAACAGCTCATCACCCGCGTCGCCCGCGAGGGCCACGGTGACATGTTGCCGCGCCATGCGCGAGACGAGATAGGTCGGCAGCGCTGAGGCATCCGCGAACGGTTCATCGAGCGCGTCGGCAACAGCGGCGATCAGTTCACGGGCATCCGGGTTCAGAATCTCGACGTGGTGCTCGGTATTGAAGCGGCGGGCCACCATCTCAGCATAGCGCAGCTCGCTGAATGTCTCTTCGGCGAAGCCGATGCTGAACGTCTTGGGCCGCTCGGTGCCGACCTCGGCCATCAGCGCGACGACGCAACTGGAATCGATGCCGCCACTGAGGAACGCGCCGAGCGGCACATCGCTGATGAGTCGGCGGGCGACGGCAGCCCGAAGCAGCGAGCGCAACTCTTCGGCGTACTCGTCTAGTGTGCGGTGGCTGCCCGCATCCGTGCCGAACTGGACATTCCAATAGGAGTGTGGGCGCCAGTCGGCCGTCCGGGCGCCAGCGCGCGTGCCATCCAGCGGAATCTCAAGCGCGTGTCCCGCTGGCAGTTTGGCGATGTTCCGAAAGATCGAGCGCGGCGTCGGCACGTATTCGTAGGTCAGATAGGCGCGCAAGGCATCGGTATCGAGTTCACGCGGCACCTGGGGCAGGGCCAGCAGGGATTTCAGCTCAGAACCGAAGGCGAACAACTCGCCATCGCTCCAATAATAGAGGGGCTTCACACCCAGACGGTCGCGGGCGATGAAGACACGGCGCGCGCGGCGATCCCAGATGGCGAAGGCGAACATGCCATTGAAGCGCTGGAGGCACTCCGTGCCCCACTGCTCGTAGCCATGCAGGATGACCTCGCTATCGGAGCGCGAGCGGAACTGATGCCCCGCGCGCTCCAACTCAGGCACAAGTTCGCGGTAATTGTAGATTTCGCCGTTGAAGATCAGCCAGAGGCTCTCGTCTTCGTTCGTCATCGGCTGGTGGCCAGTGGGGGTGAGGTCGAGGATGGCGAGCCGCTGGAAGCCAAAGCCCACCCCTGGCGCGCGGAAAAACCCCTCGTCATCAGGCCCGCGGTGGTGTTGCGCGGCGCTCATCCGACGCAGCACCGGCTCGGCGATGGTCAGGTGCCCATCTAGGCCCAGCACGCCACAGATACCGCACATACTGGCTGCTCCTCACTGACTGACATGCACCGTCTTAGCCTACTGGCCCTTGGCCTACTGGCCCTTGGCCTACTGGCCCTTGGCCTACTGGCCCTTGGCCTACTCGCCGTGGCGCTGCCTCTCCCCACTCGTCGCCTCAACCGGCGGACAGGCGCGGAGCCAGCAGTTGGTAGGTCTGCGCGGTCCGCGACAGAAAGGTCTCATAACTATAGTCGCGCCTGGCGAGCGCGCGCGCGTCGCGCGCCAGTCGGTAGCGCAGGGTGTCATCGGCCAGCACGGTGGTGATGCCCGATGCGAGGGCCGCGGCGGTCGGCTCGACCAGCAGCGCGGTCTCCGGTGTGAGCACCTGCGTGTGGGAGCGGATATGCGTGGCCACGATCGGTTTGCCCGCGTGCAGATAGGAATAAATCTTGAGCGGCGTGTTGGTGCCCTCGGAGCGGGGGCTGAGCAGCACATCAGCGAGTTGCATGAAGACCGGCATCTCCGCGGGCGCGCGCTGCCCAGCGAAACGGATGGCCGCCGCCACGCCCAGCCGACGCGCCTGGGCCTCGCGCGCGGCGATCTGCTCTGGCGTGCCGCCCGCCAGCACAACGATGGTGCCGGGGAAGCGCTGGAGCACCACGGGCAGGCTCTCCACCAGCAAATCGAGACCCTGATAGTGCTCGAACGTTCCGGTATAGACAAGGACCGAGCCGCTGCCTTCTGGGAGCGCCAGCTCCGTGCGTAGCGCCACGAGCCGCGTGGCAAGCTCCGTCGGATGCGCGCTCGCCTCTGCCTCCTCCGCCGCCACCGCCGTGTTCTCGATCAGGACGACTGGCTTGCCTGGTGCCAGCGCCTCGACCGTCTCGCGCAATTCTGGGCAGATGACGATGACCACGCTGGCGCTGCGCACGATCACCCACTCCACACGATGCATCAGACCGATCAACAGGCGGTTG
>JADMIN010001081.1 GCA_015478575.1 Ktedonobacterales bacterium
TGCTCGTCGTGTCGCCGATCACGGTGGGCTACGCCGGCCATACCACGGCGGTGTGGAACGCGGTGGTCACTGGGCTTATCATCGCGGCGCTCTCCATTCTGTCCCTGAGGCAGCAGATACAGTACACGCCGCGCGCCGCGCGCGGCAGCGGCGATACCATGGGGCAGCGGGCACAGCCGCGCTGAACCAACCGGTTCAGCTCTTGGCCGGCCGGGAGACGGGCAGTGCGCCGCGGCGATAGGCCCACCACAGCAGGGCGGCGCCCAAGACGATCATCGGTGCGGACAAGATCTGCCCCATGGTGACCCAGCCCAAGGCAAGGAAGCCCAACTGCGGGTCGGGCATGCGGAAGAATTCCGCGAAGAAGCGGAAGGCGCCGTAGCACATCAGGAACATGCCGGAGACCGCCATGGTGGGCCGCGGTTTGCGGGAGTACAGCCAGAGGATGGTGAACAGCGCCACCCCTTCCAGCAAAAACTCATAGAGCTGGGAGGGGTGGCGCGGCAGGCCGCCGGCGCGCGGATCCGGGAACACCATGGCCCAGGGCACGTGCGTCACCCGCCCCCATAATTCGCCGTTGATGAAGTTGCCGATGCGTCCGGCCGCCAGACCCAGCGGGACCAGGGGCGCGATGAAGTCGGTGATCTCGAAGAACGTGCGCCCCACGTGCCGGCTGTACAGCCACATGGCCGTCAGTACCCCGAGCAGGCCGCCGTGAAACGACATGCCGCCCTGCCACACCTTGAAGATGCTCAGCGGGTGGGCGATGAAGAAGTCGAGGTTATAGAACAGCATGTAACCGACGCGCCCACCGATCACCACCCCGAGGGCGCCATAGAAGATGAGATCGCCCACCTGATCCGGGTGCAGAGGCGCCTGTGCCTGCCGGGCGCGGACCCGTCCCAGCCACCACGCCGCGGCGAAGCCGATGAGATACATAATGCCGTACCAGTGGACCTTGACCGGTCCGATACTGACGGCAATGGGGTCGATATGGGGATAGTGCAGCAT
>JADMIN010001082.1 GCA_015478575.1 Ktedonobacterales bacterium
AAGCGCGTCGCATATCTCAGCAACGGCAACTGGCACTCCCTGCTCTCGGATCAGCCGCTGCTGGTGCGCGACTTTCGCCTCTTCGTCGCCGTGACCCGCCCCGCGCCCACCGCGCTTCATACCGAGGAGGAGGCGCAGTGGCTGGCCCGCACCCGGGCCGCCATGCGCGGCATCCTCACCTCGGCGGGGCTGCCCTGCCGCGACGTGGACGCGGACCTGTTCCTCAACCTCCTGGACACCTTGCTCAATCCCACCGTCGGCCGGCGCACGCCCCTGGCCTGGGAGGATGGGCGCCTGTTGAAGGATCAACTGGTGGACGCCGACACGGTGCTGCTGGTCGGGCGCGAGGGCCTGGGGCTGGCTCACGGCACGCAGGTCGTCGACGTGCGCCCCTACTCCGTCCGCCAATACCCACAGGCCTGGGCGGGCTGGGGCATGGGAGACCTCATCGGGGACCTTTTCAGCGACACCCTGCGCCTACCCTGCCCGTTCCTCCAGACCCTCACCGTGCACATGCCGGACCAGCTCTCGGCGGGCCACGGGGCGAAGATGAAGGCGGCCCGGGCCACCCAGATGGCCGACTCGGCCATGGGCAAGTTCCTGCCCGCCTGGCGCGAGCGCAAGCAGGACTGGCACTTCGTCACCCGCCTGGTGGAGGACGGCCACAAGCTGCTCGCCGCCCACAGCCAGATCGTGCTCTTTGCGCCACCGCAGGAGGGGGACTACGCCGAGCAGCGGCTCACTGCCCTGTTCGAGTCGCGAGGCTGGGCCTTGCAGAAGGACCGGTTCACCGCATTGCATGCCTTTCTGTCCAGCCTGCCCTTGATGGCAGGGCCGGGGTTCATCGACGAGATGAAGGGCCTGGGGCGGTTGAGGACCTTTCTCACCTGGTCGTGCGTCAACACGGCGCCGCTCAGCGGTGAGTGGAAGGGCACCGGTACCCCGCTTTTGATGCTGCTCGGGCGGCGCGGGCAGGTGATGCACCTGGACCCCTTCGACAACACCAAGGG
>JADMIN010001083.1 GCA_015478575.1 Ktedonobacterales bacterium
GATTTGGCGCACAGGCTGGCCGGATTGCGCTGGCGCACGCGGTGGCGCACATCGAATTCAACGCCATCAATCTGGCGCTGGACGCCGCCCTGCGCTTCACCGGCATGCCGGTCGAGTATTACCGCGAGTGGTTGTCGGTGGCACAGGACGAGGCGCGACATTTCGGTCTGCTGCGCGACTGGTTGCGTGCGCATGGCGCCGACTATGGTGATCTGTCGGCGCACAACGGCTTGTGGGAAGCCGCCGAGCAGACCGCACACGATCCGCTGGCGCGCATGGCGCTGGTGCCGCGCGTGCTGGAAGCACGCGGACTGGACGTGACGCCCGGCCTGATCACGCGACTGCAGCAGGTCGGCGAGAGTGGTCTGGTCGCTGTGCTGGGAGTGATTCTGCGCGAGGAAGTGGCGCATGTGGCCATCGGCACACATTGGTTCCGCTACCTGTGCGCGCAGCGAGAACTCGATCCGGTCGCCACGTTCCGCGCCCTGCTGCGTGAGCACCGCGTATTCCTGCGGGCGCCGCTGAACATCGAAGCGCGTCGCCGCGCCGGCTTCGTCGATGCCGAGCTGGTGGACTGCCTGACCTAACCGCGCGACGACAACTTCAGCCGCCGCCCCGTCACCCGCCGCCAGCCGAACTCGATGCCCGCGGAAAGCCCCACCAGCGCCACCAGCACCCACAGGTGCGAGGGCGCCTGTCGCGCTGTCTGCACCACCAGCGCCGTCAGCGCGGTCAGGCACAGCAGCAGTGCCACGGCGCTGAGCCAGCGGTGGCTGTCTGTCTTTCCCGCCAGCCGCCAGTTGGCGGCGTTGACCGCGGCAAAGATCAGCAGGAAGCCGGCGCTGCCCATGGTCGAGATGCTGGTCAGGCTGAATAGATTGGCCACCACCAGCGTGGCGATGGTCGTGATGAACAGGCCCTCCAGCGGCTTGTTCCAGATCTTGCGTTCCAGCGCCGCCGGCAACTCGCCGTCGCGGGCGATGGTGTAGCTCAGCCGTGCTGCGCCATAC
>JADMIN010001084.1 GCA_015478575.1 Ktedonobacterales bacterium
GCGCACCGCGAAGCCGAGCGTCAGCGCCTCTTGTTGGGCCTGCTCCAGATAGCGATCGCGCCCGGTCTCGAGATCACGGAGAATCGCCCGCCGCTTCGCATCATAGTCATCAGACGAGAAGGCGCGCTGCAAACTCCGACGCGAAGCCAGCACCAGGGCATCCACGTCCTGAGCGAAGGTGCGGCCTAGCCCCGCTGGCAGGGCCACGGCCCGTGGCTCATCCGACTGCTCAAAGTTGGCGACGTAACACCAATCCTGGGCAGCGGGACGCTCGCGTGCCACACGCTCAACCGCCAGCATGAGCGCCAGGCGCCGACCAGTTCCCGGTGAGCCAGCAACATAGAGATTATAGCGGCTATCGGTGATCTCAAGGGCAAAATCAATCGCTTCTTGCGCCCGCGATTGCCCAGCCATGTGCTGGGGGGCGGGGAGATCGCGCGTGGTCTCGAACCCCAGACTGGCCGGATCCGTGATCCGCCGCAGGTTCTCAGGTAGTAACTCTAAACTGTGACGTGTCTCGTCCATATATACTCCTCACCATCCATCGCGCCGCACATTCAAATCCGCGTCAGTGTAACATGGCCAGCGAACTGAGGGAAGACGTGCCAGCCGGGGCAGATGAGACTCAACTCCCGTTGAGCTTCGTCCGGCAGGCCATCTCCCTTCATCCATCCCCCTTCTCCACGCGCTCACGTTTTCCCGCCCGCCAGGCTTTACTTTCTGGCGACGAAGTGGTATCCTCATAGAGGTACGGTACTCAATAGGCAGCGACTCAGCAGGACGAGTATCCGGCGACACCCGACAGCGATGGATGGCCTACGGCTGAGAGCCACCCTCGGAGATAGCGGCGGCGAAAACCCCCTGCGAGCTTGGCGCGCGAACTGGATGCGAACCCGCTCCACACTAGCGTGCCGCGGATGGCTCCGTTAGCGGCCACGGAAGCGCGCACACCACCAGTCACAGTATACTCCATGGCAGCAATCCACTGGAGACACAAGTGAGCTCAGTG
>JADMIN010000295.1 GCA_015478575.1 Ktedonobacterales bacterium
CGGGCAAGACGGTCGTTGGCATTGGCGCGATGACGGCCGTCCAGCGGGCGACACTCATCCTGACGCCGAATACCGTGGCGGTGCGCCAGTGGATCGCGGAACTGCTGGATAAGACGACGCTCACCGCCGACCAGGTCGGTGAATACACCGGAGAGCGCAAAGATATCCGCCCGGTGACGGTCACGACCTACCAGATGTTGACCTACCGCCCCAGCGAGAGTGGCGACTTTCCCCACTTTGGGCTGATGACTGGGCATGACTGGGGCCTGATTGTCTATGATGAGGTCCATCTGCTGCCCGCGCCCATCTTTCGTATCACGGCGGAGATCCAGGCGCGGCGCCGCCTGGGGCTGACCGCGACGCTCGTGCGTGAGGATGGCCGGGAGGCCGATGTCTTTGGACTGATTGGGCCAAAGCGTTTCGACGTGCCCTGGCGTGAGCTTGAGCGTCAAGGCTGGATCGCGACCGCCGAGTGCCACGAGATCCGTGTCGCGCTGCCCACCGACCAGCGTATGGTCTATGCCCTCTCGGAGGAGCGCGAGAAGTATCGCATGGCGGCGGAAAACCCCATCAAGATGCAGGTGGCGCGTGAGCTTGCCCTGCGCCACGCCGACGACCAAGTGCTGGTTATCGGCCAATATCTCGACCAACTCAAAGTCCTGGCCGACCTGCTCAACGCTCCGCTGCTCACTGGGCGCACAAACACCACCCAGCGCGAACGGCTCTACGAGCAGTTTCGGCGCGGCGAGTTGAAGCGACTGGTGGTCAGCAAGGTCGCCAACTTTGCCATTGATCTGCCCGACGCCAACGTGGCGATCCAGGTCTCGGGCACCTTTGGCTCACGCCAAGAGGAGGCGCAACGCCTCGGTCGTCTGCTCCGCCCCAAGGCCGATGGCCGCCCGGCGCATTTCTATACCATCGTGACGCGCGACACCCGCGACCAGGAGTTTTCGGCCAACCGCCAACTCTTCTTGACGGAGCAGGGCTATCGCTACACGATCGAGGATGCCGAGTCCGCGAGTCTGCTCACGGGTATGGACGTGCCTACAGCCGTACGCTCCAACGGAGCGAGCCACACTGGCGCGCCGCCACGCCGTCGGCGCGCGGCGCCGCGCGGCGCCGCGCGTACCCCCGCTAGCCCACGGGAAACCGCCTGGCGGGAGGGCGGATAACCCTGGAGGTATCTTTGGCTGCCTGGCCACCGATTGCCATATGCCCAATGCGGGCATATACCTGTGGAGAAGTATTTGGTCAGGGCGTGCGCAGATGGTATACTGGGGCATGCCAACACGGGAGTGACAGCGAGGCAAGCAATGTGCGATACATCACGCGAGACCTCAGCGAATTCGCGGACTCCGTAGCAGAAGTGCGAGGCGGTGAGCATGGAGCATACGCACGTCTCAAACATTCCGAATCTGGAACGCGCCATCCTGATCGCGGCCTTCGGTGGCTGGAATGATGCCGCTAGCGCGTCTACCTGGGCCATCAAGTATTTGCTCAATCAATGGGATGCCCAGCAGTTTGCGGAGATAGACCCCGATCCCTTCTTTGACTTTACGGAGTCACGCCCACAAGTGCGTATCACCCAGGGAACGGTGCGACAGCTTACCTGGCCCTCGAACCGCTTCTACATGCTGCCGCCTAGCTCGTCCAGCGATCCTGAGCGCCGACGCGATGTGGTCCTGCTGCTTGGCGAGGAGCCGCAACTGCATTGGAAGACCTTCACCCAGGAGATTCTGGATCTCTGTCGCCAGTGCCAGATCGAAGACATTGCGCTCCTTGGCTCACTGGTCGCCGAGGTACCCCACACCGTCCCCGTCCAGGTGAGCGGCACCGCCAGTCGATCGCCTATGCTCAAACGCATGAGCGCCTGCGGTGTCGAGCGGGCGACCTACACCGGCACGACTGGCATGCAGACGGTCTTGCAGGATGCCGCGCACAAGGCCGGCTTTGTCGCCTCGAGTTTGTGGGGTGTCGCGCCACACTATATCTCCGCCACGCCTAATCTCGCCGTCTCCGAGGCGTTGCTGCGCAAGCTAGATATGCTCTATGGTTTCGAACTCCAGCTCAAAGATCTCTCCCGTGCCGCCCAGCGCTTCACCGCGCGTGTCTCCTCCCTCGTCGCGGAAGATCCAGATATCTCCGCCTATGTGCGGGAGTTGGAGCAGCGGCGTGGTGGAGTGGTTGCTCCGTTCGCTGATTTCTCGTCGGTTGCCGATGCGTCGAGCACCCGCCATATCTCCTTTGCTGGCGAGCTTCCCAGCCCAGAGCAGGCCATCGCGAGCGTGGAGGAATTCCTTCGGCAATTCCGGGAAGGGTCCGGCGCGGATTGAGCCATGCCACGGAGTCGCGTCTGGCACCCTCCATTGCTGCTAGGCATGTGACGTGCTCCGCACTTGGATCGTTTCACCGTACTGGTAGGCTGTGCATTCGATAATGACTGGTCGGTAGGTGAACGTCTGTTCACCCACCGTACAATGTTGGAGGCGTCTTCGTGTCCAAACGGAGCACGACTGCCCGCAGACGGCGGGCGTCAGCAAGGAAGAGCGCACAAAGCCAGGCCCGACCGACGCAGGCCAATGGCACGTCCGCCCCATCAGACGGTCAGCCGCCACGACGGCGCGCGACCACGGCACTTCCCCCCACGACTCCTGTCGTCTCCCCCTCGCCCGCGGGGCGTAGCGGGCTGGAGCGCAGCGATCCCCGCATGCATGCGCGAGCGGCGGCATCCACCATGCCTCCTAGCGCCCTGCCCTTCGACCGTGGCGCCTACTCCGCATCGGGCCGCGCTGATGGGCGTGGGGAGCGGGTTAAGGTGGTCTCTGGCGATGTTCTGGACGCCGACAACCAACGGGCGGAAGAGGCGGTGGGGAGCGAAGAAGCCGCCCCCTGGTGGAACACCATTGGCACGACGCCGCGACTGGCGCCACGTCGGCCATCGTGGCGCCAACGGCTGCGCAATCTCACCTCGGCGATTGTGCCTTTCAGCTTGCGTGAGCGTGTCGTGCCTGGGGGTGGCACCTGGCGCGCGCGCGCACTCCTGCTCACGAGCCTCGCCGCTCTGGTGGCCTTGAGCGTCATCGCCAGTGTCTTTGCCTTTGGCTTCGCCGCACGGCTGGCGCGCGGAGCCTCCAGCCAACTGCCCCAGGGAGCCAACACGGCCGCGCCGCCAAGTGGGGTCGTCATTCAACCGCTTACCGGGGCGGGTACGCCGACTCCCACGTTGCCCCTCAATAGTATTGGCGCCTGGGTATCGGATAGCGCCCCCACGACCGGCAGCGTCCAAGTCTTTGTACGGGTCACTCAGCTCGTGCCAGCGACACAGGGCCATCGGCCAGTTGCGGGCGTGCCGGTGACGCTCAGCGTCTTTTCCCCTCGCTACAACACGACCGCTGGCCCCGTCAGGACCGATGCCTATGGCGTCGCCACCTTTACGTTGGCGTATGGCACAGGATACACGGGATACCAGCCGGTGTTTGTGACGGCTTACGCGACCACGAACGGCCAAACACTCAGCGCGCAGACCTCCTTCGCGCCACATTAGGGCCTACAGGCACGCGGCACGCAGCCGACGGGGTACGCTCCCACAGCCCCACCGCGATGCGACGTGCTCTCCGCGTTGGTGCCCACTCGTGCTCGTGGCTACAGGTCGTCAGGCACCTCGATCTTGATCATGCCATCCTCGACCCAGACGGGATAGCTTCCCGCTGACCCTGTCGCTGGGAAGCTGAGCGCTTTGCCGGTGCGCAAATCGAAACGCGAGCCATGCAGTGCGCATTCTACCGTGCAATCAGGCCCCAATTCGCCCTCCGAGAGGGGAAAATCCTCGTGGGTGCAGGTATCGCCGATGGCGTACAACTCGCCGCCGGCGTTGAACACCGCGATTGGCGTGTTGCCCGCGAAGACCCGCGCCGCCTGGCCCGGTGGCAGCTCTTCCTCGCGCCCTACCTCGATGATCGCCATACGCTCCTCTACTCCTCCCAGTCGCGCTGCCAACCCAGCAGAGACGCGGAAGATGATGGATAGGCTCTTCGCCGGGAGCGGCTCAATCAGCCTGTACGCCGCTCACACGCTCCTGTACCTCGCGGCGCAAGGCCTCGCGCAACGAGGGGATCGGCACGGCTTCCAGCACGGGATCCACAAAGCCTTCCACGATCAGGCGCGTGGCATCCATGCGCGAAAGCCCACGGCACATCAAGTAGAAGAGCTGCTCTTCGTCCACCTTGCCCACGGTGGCGCCGTGCGTGCAGCCGAGGATATCATTCGCGCCAATCTCCAGATTGGGGATCGAATCCGCCCGTGCCTTGCGGCTGAGGAGCAGGTTGCGGTTCTGCTGGTAGGCCGCCGTGCCCTTGCCTTCTGGCAGCACGCGGATTAGCCCGGAGAACACCGAGCGCGCTTGATCCGCCAGCACGCCCTTGAAGAGCAGATCGCTCGTGCCGTTCGCCGCGCGGTGGTCTTGCAGGGTGTAGCGGTCCAAGTGCTGGTGGCCATCACCGATGTAGAGGCCGAGCAGCTTGGCGCTCGCGCCATTGCCCACGAGCACACTCTCGACTCGTCCCTTTGAGAGCTGACTGCCCAACTCCATGGTCTGGAGCGTCACCGTGGTGT
>JADMIN010000296.1 GCA_015478575.1 Ktedonobacterales bacterium
CGGTGACAGGCGTTCGGGTACGGTGCGTAGATACGGAAGAGCGTCTGAGCGTGGGTGCTGGCAAGCGTTACCGCACAGAAGCGCATGGCGTTGTACACAGTGAAATTATGCGGGGGCCGCATCAGGACGATGGTGGGGCAGGTAGGAACGAATGAATTCATTTTTGCTCGGTGCGTTTATCGTGGCATTCGTCGCGAGCGTGATCGCCTGCGCTGTCGCGCTCAGACTGTTTCCGTGGTTCCGCAGTGGCGAGCACAAGGACGACGTCTATCGCACGGGGCACTCCACTAGCGGCTACGCCGTCGAGCGGCAGCGCCGGGGCAAGAAGCTGCGCACGCTGCGCGCCCGTTCCAGTGAGCTGCCCCTGATCGGCGGGGCGGCGATGCTGGTGGCCGTGCTGGTGGCCTGCGTCGGCCTGGCGCTATGGTTGAGGTTCGACCAGAGCCAGTGGGTAGTGCTAGGCATCCTGTTGCTGGCGATGCTTGGCTTCGGCCTCGTCGGCTTCCTCGACGATGTGCTCAAGCATCACCGCGGCAATGGCATCTCGGAGATTCAGAAGTTCGCTGGCGTTTTCCTCGTCGCGCTCGCCGCGGCCATCGCACTCAACCGCCTGATCGTCACGGGACGCTACTCCGCGCGTCTCGCCTACCCACCCTATAGCGATGTGCCCGGGCTAGGGCTGCTGCTGCAGCACGTACACTTCGCCTGGATCATCTTCTTCCTCCTGATGACGGTGGTGGTCGCCAGCAGCACATCGCTGGCGACGGATTTCGCCGATGGCATGGATGGCCTCTGTGGCGGGCTGCTGGTCAGCGCCTCGCTCGCCTTCGCGGTGATTCTGCTCAACGACGGCCACTCCGACCTCTACCCGCTTGTTCTCGTCTCGCTCGGCGTGGCGGGTGCCTCGCTTGGCTATCTGCCATTCAACTGGCCTTCGGCGTGGAAGCCGCGCAACCAAGGGCGCGGGAAACGTCGCGCCCGGCTCATCATGGGCGATACCGGCTCGCTCGCGCTGGGGGGGGTGCTGGCGCTGGTGGCCATCGTGAGCCGCTACGAAGTGCTGCTCATCATCATTGGTGGCGTGTTCTTGCTCGAAGGTATCTCGGCGCTCATCTCGGCACGCATCCTCGTGCGCTTCTTCCGCCGGTTCCTGGTACTCGAACGTTTCAACAGCAGCAAAGGGTTTCCCCACTCAGAGTTCCCGCTGCCGTTTTTGGGCACGCCGATGCATCATCACTTTGATCTGCTCGGCTGGAACCGCAAGCGGCTGGTCTATGGCGCATGGTTGTTGGGTGCGGTGCTCGCCGTGCTGGGGGTGGCGAGTGTGATGGGGCAGTTCACCTGGGAGCGCTACCTCGCCCGCCTCGCGGGGTTGGGCGTGGTGCTGAGCGTCTGGCAGTTGGGGCCACGCACGCGCAGCTTCTTCATCGGCCTCACGAGCGCCAAGGGGGCCACCACCGAGCAGCCGCGCCGCCTCGCCCTCTACTATGGCTATCCTTTCAAGCTCCTCGGTCGCCGGATCTTCGGACGCATTGACGAGACGCGCGTCACACCAGACGCGCTGGAGACCCCCGGTGAACACCTCTCGCTCTGGCAGCGCATGAGTGTCTTCGACGCGCGGTCGCTGCTCGGCTACTACTGCTATCGTGCGCAGGACTTTGAGGATGCCCTGCGCATCTGGGAACGCATCCCCGATGCCAACCTCAAACTGCGCCCTGAGATCGTCGAGATGCTGGCGGAGGTGCGCCACACTCTCGCGCTGGCGGACTCTGATGCGCTAGATGGCGAGCTAGGCGGTGAGCTAGGCGGTGAGCCACATGAAGGGCAGGCTCGACCCACCATCGCTGACGATCCGGCCAGCAGCCAGTGGCGCATGGCCTCACCGACATCCTCCACGCTGCCGACTCCGCCGCGCCTGGAGCCGACCGCGTTCAACGCGCTGGCTGCCGACCCACCGGCACAGTCCAGCACGCCGCATCTCTGGAGTGCGTCCGCTTGGTCCGCCGCCACCTCTGGCTTCCCGCCACCGCCCTCGGAGGATGGCACGCCATCGGGCAATGCCGTGCCTCCGCCCGCCTCGTGAGGTCTGGTGCGTCAGCCGCGGCATTCCGCTGGCGCGCGTCCGCCCCCCGCGCGTGATATACTCTCACGGCCCCGCGCGACGACCGTGCGACCGCTAGGAGCGCGATGGGGCTGGCCGTCCAGAGAAACAGAAGAGCGGAGCGCGCGGCATGGCACTCACCGTTGGCATTATCGGCCTGCCCCTCTCAGGCAAAACCACTCTCTTCAATGCCCTCACCCGCGCGGGAGCGGAGATCTCCGGCTACCCCACCAGCACGGTGCAGGCGAACCGCGCCGTCGTGCAGGTGCCCGACGAGCGACTGACGCGCCTCGCCGAGATCTTCCATCCGCGCAAAGTCGTCCCCACCGCCATCGAGTTCGTGGATGTGGCCGGAATTGGTCAGACCGCGGAGACCGCCAAACGCGAGGGCCTCAGCGCCGAATTCCTCGGCCACATCCGCAATGCCGACGCGCTCGCGCTCGTCGTTCGCTGCTTCGAGAATGCTCAGGCGCCGCACCCCGCCGGCAGCGTGGACGCCCTTCGCGATCTGGATGATTTGATGACCGAGTTGGCCCTCACCGATCTCGCGACAGTAGACCGGCGCATCGAAACGACCGGACGCAAGGCGAAATCAGGTGATAAGAAGTTCGCCGAGGAAGTCGCGTTCCTCAAGCGGGTGCGTGACCACCTCAATGAAGGGCGCCCCGCGTCACAACTCCAGTTCACCGCATCAGAGCAGGCGGTGCTGGGCGAGTTGTTCTTGTTGACGATGAAGCCGCTGCTCTATGTCGTGAATAGTGGCGAAGATGCGCTAGGGGAGGCCGGACCGCTGCTCGCCTCGGATGCCCCCGCCCCCCACGCGGGCGGCGAACTGGCCTGCGCGGCGGCGGTGCGCGACCGGGCGCGGGCGGAAGGCGCGGAAGTCATCGCTGTCTCCGCCCGGCTGGAGGCCGAGCTGGGCGAGCTTGCCGAGCAGGACGCGGCGGAGTATCTGGCGGCGCTTGGCCTGCCCGCGCTGGGTGCCGACCGCGTGATCCAGGCGGGCTATCGCGCGCTCAACCTGATCTCTTTCCTGACGGCGGGCGAGGACGAAGTCCGCGCCTGGACCGTCACGCGGGGCGCCAAGGCGCCAGCCGCGGCGGGCAAGATCCACACCGACTTCGAGCGCGGCTTCATTCGCGCCGAGGTCGTGCATTACGACGACCTGATGGCCGACGGCGGCTCGATGAAGACGGCCAAGGAACATGGCCACGTGCGCCTGGAAGGCAAAGAATACACCGTGCGCGACGGCGACATCATCGAATTCCGCTTCAACGTCTCCAAGTAACGTACCGCCCCCAGGCCGCGCTTCCCCAGCGCCAGGGGCGCATGGCGGCGCGGGAAGCCAGACAACCTGCCGCCTTCCTGCGCGCCCACCGCTGGCGAGGGCGGCACCGGCTGGCAGCGGCGGATGGCCAATTCGCCCCATCAGCCGCCCATTGGCTCGCGCGCGCGCGCCCACAATGGCCCTTGCGCCGCCCGTCGCATGTCGGGTACCATGCCTCGTGGAGTCGCCTATACGAGAGGGAGAGCCGTCATGACCGCCATCCAGCCGCGGAGGGTCGGCGCACCCGCTGTGCGCGCCAAATCTGTCGAGTCTGTCGAGCACGCCGACAGTGGTACGTTCGTGCGGGGCGCGTGCCCGCATGATTGCCCCGATACCTGCGCGACCATCACCGAAGTGCGCGACGGTCGCGCGGTCAGCTTCACCGCCGATCCAGCGCATCCGGTCACGCAGGGCTGGCTCTGTGCCAAAGTGCGGCCATACCTGGAGCGCGTCTACGCTCCCGACCGGCTGCTCTATCCCCTGCGGCGCGTCAATCCCAAGGGCGAGGGTATTGAGCCACAGTTCGCGCGCATCAGTTGGGAGGAGGCCATCGCCGAGATCGCCGACCGCTGGCGGACCATCATCGCGGAGTACGGCGCGGCGGCCATTCTCCCGTACTCCTATAGCGGCACGCTCGGCCTCGTGCAACTCGGCGTCTGCAACGCTCGCCTGTGGAACCGCATGGGCGCGAGTGGGCTAGAGCGCGCGATCTGCGGCGCGGCGGCGGAGATGGCGGTGCGGGCGACGTATGGCGCGCGTTGGGCGCCCGACCCGGCGGATATCGTCCACAGCCAGCTCATCTTGCTCTGGGGCCACAATCCCGCCAGCACGGCGCCGCACACCCTGCCATTGCTGCGCGAAGCCCAGCGCCAGGGCGCGCACATCGTCGTGATTGACCCGCGCCGCACCCTCACCGCGCGCTCAGCGAATGAGCATCTCCAGCCGCGTCCCGCCACCGACGGCGCGCTGGCCCTCGGCCTGATGCACGTCCTCTTCGCTGAGGGGCTGCACAACGAGGCCTGGCTGAAGGCGCATACTATCAGCTGGGAAGACCTGCGCGCGCGGGCCGCGGACTATCCGCCCGCGCGTGTGGCGGAGATCACGGGTATCGCTGAAAGCGCTCTTCTGGCCCTAGCGCGGCGCTACGGCACGACTCAGCCCGCCCTTCTCAAA
>JADMIN010001085.1 GCA_015478575.1 Ktedonobacterales bacterium
CTTCAGCGCCCCGCGCGCTTCAGCGCCCCGCGCGCTTCAGCGCCCCGCGCGCTTCAGCGCCCCGCGCGCTTCCTGGCACGGGGCATCCCGTTGCCCAACTCACACCTCTCGCTCCCTAGGCGTATCACTGGGGGCTTTGGCTTCTGTCCATCTTCCCTTTGCCCGCGCTTTCTCCCGATGCCAGCACCTCGCAACTGGAGGGATGATAATCGCGTATACTAGGGCGTGCGCAGTCACCGAAAAAGTGGTGAATCGCACGAAAGAGAATCGCATTAGGAGGCACAGCATGCCACATCACGATGAGCATGGGATCATGGGGCGCATCTTCGACCGTGACCGTCACGGCGAACATGGCGAACACGGCGAACATGGCGAACACGGCGAACACGGCGGGCATGAGGAACATGGCGAGCATGGCGAGCATGGCGGGCATGGCGGGCATGGCGGGCATGAGGAACATGGCGAGCACGGTGGGCATGGCGAGCATGGCCACGAGGAACATGGCCACCACGACTAGGTAGCTCTTGTCGGCGGACTCGCCTCTCTCGCGGCTGATGCTGTTGTCGTAGCGGAGCGGATGGCTGGCGGCGCCAGTTCATCCGCTCTTTCCTCGCCTCCGCCTCTTCTTCCTTCCCCCCGGCGTCGTGTCAGCGCATGGCTGAAAGCAGGCTCTTCCCCTCCATGATATACTCTCCCCAACTCAGCCGGCCCGCTCGTGCGGCGGCTGGCGCATCTGTGGAGCGAAGACAGCAGGAGGGGGAGAGCCATGACACTCGAAGCCACGAGCGGCGCCACCAGCGTCGCCGCCAGCCCCGCGGACGCCTTGCCCCGACGCTCGTTCGGCGGGCTGGTCGCCATTAGCATCTACTGGTTCGCGCTGAACTTCCACTGGGCGGCGCTCCCCATCTTCATCGTGCCGCCGCAGGTGATCGCGCTGCTCTACCGTGCCGCCCCCGTCGGCACCGGCGCCACCTCCCAGAGCTGGGTGGATGGCCACAAGGCGCTCG
>JADMIN010001086.1 GCA_015478575.1 Ktedonobacterales bacterium
CCATCTGAATCCTGTGCCATCTGAATCCTGTGCCATCTGAATCCTGTGCCATCTGTGGAATGCGGGTGGGCCAGTCGTGCGGCTCGCTACCGCGCCGCCCATAAGTGTCACGTCGCTGATAGGCCAGGATCCCCCTCAGTGCCGCGATTCAGGTTGAGGCGCACGCAAGCGGCATGCAACTCAGTATACCCCACCCCCGTATAGTATAGAGGAGAGAAATCATGCTATATTTAATAGGTGGACGTGTTCGGGGCGTAGACGCTGGGTGACGCGGGTCACCCGCGCTCCCGGAACCGCGCGAAGACAGCGCGAGGCGGGCGGCTAGGTGCCGTGGGCGGCTAGGTGCCGTGCGAGGAGGATCAGAAGCAATGACGACAGAGACAGGCGCTGGGGCGGCGCCGATAGTATATGATGTGGCCGTGATTGGCTCCGGCCCGGCGGGCTATACCGCCGCGCTCTACGCGGCTCGTGCCAACCTGCGCACGGTCGTGCTGCAAGGCGAGCTATTCGGCGGCCAACTGATGATCACGAGCGACGTCGAGAACTTTCCGGGCTTCGAGCTGGGGATCCAGGGGCCGGAGTTGATGGAGAAACTTGAGGCGCAGGCGGTGCGCTTTGGGGCGGAGATGATCGCGCGCGATGTTGCCCGTGTAGATTTCTCCGTGCGCCCCTTGCGGCTGTGGACGACCGATGAGGAGTATCAGGCACGCACCGTGATCGTGGCCACGGGCGCGAGCGCGCTCTGGCTGGGCTTGCCCAATGAGCAGCGGCTCCAGGGGCGGGGGGTCAGCGGCTGTGCCACCTGTGACGGTCCCTTCTTCAAAGAGAAGGCACTGGCGGTGGTTGGGGGCGGCGATACCGCGATGGAGGAGGCGCTCTTCCTCACCCGCTACGCCTCGCACATCACGCTCATTCACCGCGGCGGGGCGTTTCGCGCCAGCAAGATCATGCAACAGCGGGTGCGAGAGCATCCCAAGATCAGCATCCTCACCAATACGGTCGTGGAG
>JADMIN010001087.1 GCA_015478575.1 Ktedonobacterales bacterium
ATCGCGTACTTAGCCCGCGCAGGCGGGTTTCGCGGCCCACTGACCCTGAGGCGCGGCTTGAGATGTCAGCCCGTCCAATGGTAGCGCAAGTTGCGCTAGGGCAGCCAGAGATAATCGGCGGTCGCGTCCGACAGCGCGATGTCGCGATTGCCGGTGAGCAAAATGAGGTGCGGCGCGGCGCCCGTTTGTGGCGCGGCGGGCATGTTGAGCAACGCCTGGCTATCGGGACGCCAGACCAGCGTGGCCTGTCCGGGGTAATCCTGCGTCAACCCGTTGCCGAGCGTGGCCACCTTCAGGTGGCGCCCGGCGGCGCTATTGGTCCAGATGGCGGCGACGGCCAGATTGTCGGGGGCGGCGCTGATCCCCATTGGCAGGGTAGATGGCGCGCGAAAAATCTCGGTCTGCTTGCCGCTGAGCAGGGGTTGCGCGACGAGCGCCGAGAGTTGGCCCTGCGGCGCGGTGGCCAGCACCTGCTGGTAATAGACCCTGCTGCTATCAGCGGAAATATCCCAGGGCGGGGCGATGGGCGCGCATTGTTCGGGCGCGGCGCAGCCTGGCGGCGCGACGCTTAACGTGGCGCTCACCGCATCAGCTTTCGTCGCGAGATTATACCGGTGTAACGTCGCGTGGCCCTGGTTGACCGTGCTATAAAACAGGGTCGGCGCGCGCCACGCGATGCGATCCGCGCTGATCGGCAGCGCGGCGCTGGCGCGGGTCGTGATGTCGAGCGTCAGGACATGCTGTTGCGCGAGAACGATCAAGGTCGTGGCGCTACTCCAGGCCGCGTCATCGGCGGCCAATGACGTGAGCGGATCATTCGGCGCGCGCAGATCGAACGCTTGCAATGTCCCACTTTTGCTGGCCAGCACATACAGTTTCGGTCGCCCGGTACGCGACGAAGCGGGCGCGAAGACCGTGACGTTTTGATCATCCGGTGACATCGCCCCCAGCCGGAAATCAGCGAAGCCCAATGTAGCAAATTTGCTGGGCGTCCCACAGCCCTGAAC
>JADMIN010001088.1 GCA_015478575.1 Ktedonobacterales bacterium
CTCACCCACTGTGATATGGACGCGCAGTTCCGGTTGAGACTGGAACTCATGCTGGCTGGTCTCGCGAATCACATCGGCCACGACGGCAGCGCGGGGTAGCAGTTCGTCCAGATAGGTTTGCTGACACCTGGTCCCCCCCTTGCGGCTGGCCCCCTACCCGATTGGGGAAGGATGGAGGGCAGGGGTAGGGGACGACCCGCCCACACAGCGCAGGGGACGGAGCGCTCGCGGCCCGCCGTGCCGTGGCGCTACCGTCCCACGCCTGGGGTGACGCTCGCGCCCGGAGTGGCCTGGGGCGGCGCGGTGGGGCGCCCGGTGGGCGTCGCGCGCGGCGTGGCGCCGGGCGACGCGGCCGGCGTCGGGGATGGCGCGACGGTTGGGGATGGCGCGGGTGTCGCGGTGGGCCGCGGCGCGGGTGTCGCCGTTGGCTGCGGCGCTGCCGTCGCTTGTGGCGCTGGTGTGGCGGTCGGCTGCGGCGCTGCCGTCGCTTGTGGCGCTGCCGTCGCTTGTGGCGCTGCCGTCGCTTGTGGCGCTGCCGTCGCCGTCGGCTGTGGGGCCACGGTGGCGGTGGGCGTGGCGGTCGGTGTCGCGCCGGGGCCAGCCTGGATGCTCGGATACGGTAGCTGGTGGTTCGGACCGAACGAGAGGGCGCCCCCAAAGACTGCCACCAGCGCGGCGCCGAGGATGAGGACCGCGGCGAGCGCGCCCAGGCCGAGGCCGAACTGGCCGAGGCCATCGCCCAGATCAAGGCGATTCAGAGCTTGAGGAAGAAGACGGGGCGCTAGGCGAATGAGCAACTAATAATAATGATAGAGGCCGCGGAATGCGGCCTTTTTATTTGTGCGCCCGGCAGGGCGCACTTACTTGGAGATGAAAGTCCTCTAATCGTCCGGCAAGGGGACGAGTAAGAGGAACGGCAAGGGTGTCGTGGGCGACTGCGAATCTGGAGGAGGTCGAAGGCAAAGCGCTGGCCTGACGAACAGGAAGCGGATACGAGGCGTTGTAG
>JADMIN010000297.1 GCA_015478575.1 Ktedonobacterales bacterium
GGTTCCAGCGGCTCTTCAGCTACCTGTTCATCGGCGGGTTCGCCGCACTGGTCAACCTCGGCGTCTTCTGGGTTATGCTGTATCGTATCACCTTGCCAGTGGATGCGCGCCTGCACTATCTCATCGCCAATCTCGTCGCCGCTGAGATCTCGATCTTCGCGAACTTCATCCCCAACGACCGTATTACCTTTAGCCACCTGCCCGGCCACAGCCGCTCGTGGTGGGCGCGTTGCGGGCGCTTCCACATCACCGCCATCGGCGGGACGACCGTGACCGCGATCGTCTCGATTGCCCTGCATGCCGCGGGCGCACCATCCATCATCGCCCAGGCGAGCGCGATTCTGCTCGCGCTGGCCTTTAACTTCACGTTCCATCACCTCTTTACCTACCGCCACATTCCCCATCCCACGAAGTGATCGGCGGATCTGGCGCGATCGCTTCGCACGGCGGGAGCGGCCCCCATTCGGGCAGCCCCGCCATCTTTTCCGCGCGCGCGGCGGGTCGGCGCACGCTTGGCGTATCGCGCCCGCTTGGCGTATCGCGCCCGCGCTCTTGGCATGCTCCCCGTTCGCCCCACTATGATCTTCCTACAGGCGGCTACCTCTGCGCCCGCTAGGGGAGAAGCTGATGAGTCTGGCGGAGCTTGGCGAGTTCGGGCTGATCGCTCGACTCACCCATCACCTGGAATCACGGCCAGATGTCGTGCTCGGCGTGGGCGACGACGCGGCGGTGCTCGACATTGGGGTGGGGAGGCAGCTCGTGGCCACTTGTGACGCGCAAGTGGAGGGGCAGCACTTCAGGCTCGGCGCCGCGTCACCCGCCGAGATCGGCCACAAGGCGCTCGCCGTGAACCTGAGCGACATCGCCGCGATGGGTGCGGAGCCGCTCTGGGCGCTCATCTCGTTGCTGTTGCCTCGTGGCCTCGCGGTCGAGACGCTGGATGGCATCTACGCGGGGATGCGCGCGCTCGCGCGGCGCTTTGACATCGCGCTCGTCGGGGGCAATATCGCCGCGACGGCTGGGCCGCTGGCCATAGATCTCACGCTGTTGGGGTCTTGCCCGCGCGGCGCGGCGGTCACACGCGCGGGGGGGCGGCCGGGCGATACGCTGTTGGTGGTGGGGACGCTTGGCGCGGCGGCGGCCGGGCTGTTGGCAGCGGGTGGCGCGCTGGCCCCTGGCTCAGTCGCGCCCGAGACGCTGGAGCGCGCGCGCCGGGCACTCGCGGCGCCCACGCCGCTGGTGGCTGAGGGACGCGCGCTCGCGGCCACTGGCGCCGTCACGGCCATGCTGGACGTGAGCGACGGACTAGCGGCGGATCTCGGCCATCTTTGCGAGCGCAGCGGCGTAGGGGCGGAGATCGTGGCCGCGGCCGTGCCCATTGACCCGGCGGCGGATGCCATCGCGCGGGCGGTCGGGGGCGATCCGCTGGCGCTGGCGCTGGCCGGTGGGGAGGATTACGCGCTGCTCTGCGCCGTGCGACCTGGCGAGATCGAGCGGGCACGCGCGGCGGTGCGTGCGACAGGCGGCGAGGCCCACGTGATCGGCGCGCTCACCGAGCCGACGGAGGGGATGCGTGTGCGTGCCCCCGATGGGCGGCTGACGCTGTTGGAGCCGCACGGGTGGGACCACCTGCGTGATCAGCCATAAGGAGTGCGCGGCGAGAGAAGGCCGGGGCAGAGATCTCACGCCTCTCTTTCACGCTGGTGTTCGTCTGGAGTATAGCGCTGGAGTATGGCGCTGGAGCAGTGTCTATCGCTGGCGACTGGATGTAGGATGAATGATGAATTGGCCGAGCGAGAGCAGGTGAGAGCGAGCCTCGCGCAGTTGGGCGACCTGGCCACCGAGCTTGGTATCCTCGCTGAAAATGCCTTTAAAGAGGCGGCGGAGGCGCTCTTTGGCCAGGAATCCGCCCTGACGGAGAGCGTCAGGGGTGGGCGCCAGGCGGCCATCAGCATGTATGTCACGATTCACGAGCAAGCCCTCTATCTGCTGGCACACTCCCAGGCACCGGGCGAATCCGTGCGTCGTGTGATCGAGCTTCAGCAGACGGCGGCGGAGTTTCAGCGTATTGCGGGGCATGCTTGGCAGATCGCCGCGTACGCGCTGGATCTGCGCATCTCCGCTGAACTGGCTCTCCAGCGCGCGGGATGCGCGGACCCGGCTATCCTGCGTCGTATCGTGCGGCAGACCTATCTTCAAGTGCGCGGCGCCGTCATCGTCTGCGCCACACGCGATACCGCGCGCGCGCGTCTGTTGGCGCGGGAAGATGACACGCTCGATCAACTCTACGCCACGCTGCGGAGCATGCTGCATAGTGCCATTGCCGCGGCCCCATTGCACGCCTTCCCGCTGCACCACATCATCCTCGTGGGCGCGGAGATGGAGGCGATCGGCAACCGCGCCGTCGCGATCTGTAACGCGGTGCTCGTGCCTGCGCCTCGTGCGCGATAGCCGCGGGAGCCGCGTCAGGGGGCGCGTCACGCGCTGGCGGCTGATCTAGCCGGTCAAGGGCGGCAGCGCATCGAAGGGCGGGACACGACGCGCGACCAGCGCCCGCAGCTCGCCGAGCGCGGCGCGTGCCGCCGCCCGGGTCGCCGCGTCGAGGGTGCTTTCCGCGGCAAACTCATCCTCATCGAGTGTTAGCATCTGGCCATCAGGGGCGACCCAGAGATCGAGCAGCAGGTCGCGGCAGGCGATCACGTCCTCGCCGATGATGGCTGGCTCGGCAACATTGCAGTACCACCCCTTGAGCGCGCCATCCGCCGCGTGAATCTCGAAGATGTTGTACCAGCGGTCCGTAAAGTACCACTCGGTGAAGCGGTCACCCGTCTCGAAGGTGGTGTAGCCAAGCGCCAGCGCGGGGCGCTCCCAGCGGGCCTCCAGTCGCACGCCGTCGGCCAGGCGCTCAGCGAGCACGCCCTCGTAGGTGATCGCGACCTCGCCGCGCGTCGTCAGCTTCTGTACGCGCATGTGTGTCATGGGCGTCATGCGGGGGCGCCATCGCTCGGAGATGCGAGGCCCACCGGTGTGAGGCCCACAGAGGCAAAGCGTGCGGGGTCGAAGAGATCGGCATCAGCATCGGTCTCGCCCAGGATGAGCCGGCTGAGCATGCGCGCGGCGGAGACGGCGTAGGCATTGCCGTGGCCGGTGTAGCCGCCAGCGAGAGAGCAGTGGCGTGTGCCGGGCAGCCGCCCCACCAGTGGCAGACCATCGCTGGAGAAGGCCATAATGCCAGCCCAGCGGTGCTCGATCCGCACCGATGGCAAGCCGAGAGTCTCGCGCACGAAGCGCTCGAGATGATCCTGCACCGCCGTGCCCGGCGTCTCATCCGCCACGTTCTCGGTGGTAAACGAGTGGTTGCGCCAGCCCCCAATCACCAGCCGCCCATCGGGGAGTTGCCGCCAATATTGATAGCCTTCGTCGGCATAGCACGGGCACGCGAAGAGGTGGTCATCCACCGGCGCCGTGGCGAGCACTTGGCCGCGTGTTGGCGTGATGTGGCGCGCCAGCCAGGTCACGTCCACCAGCGGGGCGATTTCTGGCAGCCAGGCGTTGGCCGCGAGCAGCACATGGCGCGCGCGCACCACGCCTCCTGGCGTCTCGACGCGGGCGCCAGCCTCATCCTCGATCAGCGCCGTGAGGGGACTCTCTTCGTAGAACGTCGCGCCGGCGAGCCGCGCCAGCCGCGCCAGCCCGCGCACATAGCGCACGGGAGAGACCTCGCCATCGCCCGCGTGGAACGAGCCACCGAGATAGGTGGAGCGCAGCACAGCAGGTATCTCCTCGCGCTCGACCAGCTCGGCGGCCCAGCCATCTTCGCGTAGGCGCGCGGCACTCACACGGATCGCCTCCAGTTCGGCTGGGGTCGTGGCGAGCCGCAGACTGCCGCGCCTGCGATAGCCGCAGTCCCACCCCTGCTCAGCTAACTCCGCGATCAGTTCGGCGGCACAGGCGTGGTTGGCGAGACTGAAGGCCCAGACACGGCGGGCGTGCTCGTGGCCATAAGCCCGCTGAAGCCGTTTCCATCCATGAGAAGGCCGTCGCCACTCAGCTGGATAGAGAGCGTATCCGTCGCCCCGCCATCCGGATCCGCGAAAGTCACGCCACTGAATGGATTGACTTGTGCCTCTGACGTCACTTTCTGAAGCGCAAACATCCCTCCGTTCGAACCGTCAGACAGGGAGACTCGGTAACTAGAGTTTGTGATTTTGTTGAAGAGCGCTGCGTCGGACTGGACCTGCATCGCAGTCAAGTTGAGCTCGGGAACCCCCGCATCCGTCAGCGTGATCGCAGCGATCTGCGTATTGCCGCCGATCTCATCAAAGTGGGAACTCACATTCGCGGCATTGTCGACAACATTGATGGCAGAGATCGCGTTATCAGCCGCCAAGTCTTCGCTGCTTGCTAAAATGTTCTCAGCGGTATCCGAAACGATCGCCGATGTAATCTGCGGCCTAAGGTAAAAATACGGACTATATGTAAGAACATTCTCGGCCGTATCGACGACAATAATATTGAAATCACTGTTTGTTATCACGTAGGGCAGTAAGTAATTAACGGCGGTGGAAAGATCTGTAGTGAGTGTCGG
>JADMIN010001089.1 GCA_015478575.1 Ktedonobacterales bacterium
GATGGTCGGGTTGCGCCCGTACACGTACAAACTGGTCGCCTTTGTCATTTCCGCAGTGATCGCGGCGGTGGCGGGCGTCCTCTATCTCTTTCTGTCGAGTGGCGCGACGCCCGCCTCGGTGCGCTCGGATTTCACGGTCGCCATACTCCTGATGGTGATTATCGGCGGCAGCGGCGCGCTCTGGGGGCCGGTGGCGGGGGCGATGCTTTACCACTACCTCGATGTGCGCCTGACGACCTGGGCGGCATCGAGCACCGTGAGCGCGCTGCCCGGCGTCCTCAGTCGCCCGCTGGCGGACCCGCTCTTTATCCTCGGTATCATCTTCGTCTTGCTCGTCCTCTTCTTCCCGCGCGGCATCGCCGGGACCTTCGTGACACAGCGATTCCGCTCGTTGGGACGAGTGCGAGTGGCTGAGAAATAACCGCAGGAGAGAAAGGTAAGCCCGCTATGAGCGCACCAACCGCCACGACGCACGACATCACTGTGAATGGCATTACGCTCCGCGTCGCGACCTGGGGCGCATTCACGACGCCGGAGCAAGCAGTGATCCTTGTGCATGGCATTACCGCCAGTTCTCAAACGTGGGCGGCGTTTGGGCCGCATCTCGCGGCGCGCGGCTGGTACGTAATCGCCCCCGACCTGCGCGGGCGTGGGATGAGCGAGAAACCGCCGCATGGCTATGGCATCCCCTATCATGTCAACGATCTTCTTTCTCTCGCTGACCACTTCGATCTTCCGACGATCAACTACGTCGGCCACTCGCTCGGCGCGCTGATCGGTTTCTTTCTCGCCGCGATCCATCCCCGGCGTGTCGGCAAACTCGTGCTGGTGGACGCGGGCGGCAATCTGCCCCCGGACACCGGCAAGGCGATTGGCAAGGCATTGGCGCGCCTCGGCACACCCTATCTGTCGTTCGCTGCCTACTGGGAGTCAATGCATGCGCCGTGGATGATGCCACAGAAGGCGTTCTGGCAGAACTACTATCGCTACGATGTTGAGACATAT
>JADMIN010001090.1 GCA_015478575.1 Ktedonobacterales bacterium
GCACGGATGCGCCTCGGAAGGTCAGGGTAATCCGCTCGCTCGGTGGATCGCGGAGCGGTGCGACGAGGCGATAGAGCGCGGCGGCACGGTGCGCGAGGGCGCGCTTGCGCTCCACGGGTTCGTAGATGAGTAGCTGCGCGGCATGGACGGCGAGCGCGGCGGCGCGGAGAGCATCGCACCGCGCGGCCGGGTCATGCGCGCGATCCGCCGCGTGAAGAGAGTGCTCCGCGAGATCGGACCACGCTTCGGGCCAGGCATGCCACGACCGGATACGCGCCAGTGTCGCTGCTCCGGCGGCACGCGGCAAGCCAACCGGCGCGAGCCGGTCGAGGATGCCGTTCGCCAGCCACGCCGCACCGCGCCAGCGAAAGGCGCGATCAATCATCGCCGGGGAAATCAGCCGGTTACCGATCGAGACGGCGAGGGGAAGACGGCGCATAAGCGGGACGGACAGCAATTCTTCCATGTCCGCAGCATACCGCATACGCACCGTGGATGGCGGAAAGCGTATCGGGTAGGATAGAGAGGGTGAGTGTTCGTACATGAGGAGTAGCCGGTAGCCAGTAGTTCAGTAGCCGGAGGGATTGGCGGGGTCTTGGCCTGGCGATGTCCAGGCAAAGAGTGTCTATGCCCCACCTTTCTGGCTACTGACCATACACGAGGTGATGATGCGACAGCGGCTTTTCTGCGGGATGATCATTGGGTTCATGCTCCTGGCGGCGGTGATCGCTGCCTTTGGCGCGACATATCGCACCGCTGCGGCGGCTTTTGCCGATCCCGCCTTCGCGCAGACATGGGCACGAACGGACGGGCCGGTGAGTGGCGGAGCCGTGGCACGGACATGGATCTGGGGGCCGGAGCCGCGCACGGGCGCGCTCATGGAGCCGTACCGCGACGCGCCCGGCGGCACGCGCCTCGTCCAGTATTTCGACAAGAGCAGGATGGAGTTAACCAACCCGCAGGGCAACCCAACGGACCCGTTTTATGTCACGAATGGTCTGCTAG
>JADMIN010001091.1 GCA_015478575.1 Ktedonobacterales bacterium
CTCTGGCGCTATGCCGAGCTATTGCCGGTGGCCAGGGTGGATGAGCGCGTCTCGCTGGGCGAAGGGGCGACGCCCCTGTTGCCCCTGCCCTGGCTGAGCGCGGAGCTAGATGCCCAGGTCTGGCTGAAGGATGAGGGACTCAACCCAACTGGCAGCTTCAAGGCCCGCGGCGCGGCGGTGGGCGTCTCGCGGGCGCGGGCGCTCGGCGCGCGGACCATCGCGTTGCCGACGGCGGGAAACGCGGGCGCGGCGTGGGCCGCCTATGGGGCGCGAGCCGGTGTGTCGGTGGTGGTGGCGATGCCAAGGGACGCGCCACCGCTGACGCGGCAAGAGGTGCGGCTCTATGGTGCGCGGCTGCACCTGGTGGATGGCCTCATCAGCGACGCGGGCCGGTGGGTGGCCGAAGGTGTGCGCGATGAGGGCTGGTACGACGCCAGCACGTTCAAAGAACCGTATCGCCTTGAGGGCAAGAAGACGCTCGGCCTGGAAATCGCTGAGCAACTCGACTGGAATCCTCCCGATGTGATCCTCTATCCGACCGGAGGCGGGGTGGGCCTGATTGGCCTGTGGAAGGCGTTCGCGGAGTTGCGTGCGCTCGGCTGGATGACGGCGGATCGGCCCGCGCCGCGCTTGGTTGTGGTGCAGGCGGCGGGCTGTGCCCCGGTGGTGCGCGCATGGGAGGCGGGCGCGACGACGACAGCGTTCTGGGAGGGCGCGGCGACCGTGGCGGCGGGCCTGCGCGTGCCGGGTCCGCTGGCGGGTTCGTTGGCCCTGCGGGCGCTGCGCGAGACCAGCGGTACGGCGCTGGCCGTGGCGGATGATGAACTGCGCCGGGCGCTGGGCGAGTTGGGACGCGCGGGGTTGTGGGTCTGCCCGGAGGGCGCGGCGCTGCTGCCCGCGGTGCGCCGGTTGCGCGCGCAAGGATGGCTCCGCTCTGGCGAGCGTGTGGTGCTGCTCAACACAGGCAGCGGGCTGGTCTATCCTGATGTCTCGCCGCTGGAGTG
>JADMIN010001092.1 GCA_015478575.1 Ktedonobacterales bacterium
GGTGATGGTCGTGATGCTGTCCAGTGCCTCCACGTTGACGGTGGCCAGACGACGCGCCGCGCCACTCTCCGCGACGGTCTGGCGCTCCGCGACCGCCTGCGCGCGATTGGACACGGCCTCGGCGGCGGAGGCCTGCGCCTCCGCCGCGCGCGCGGCCAGCATCTCAGCACGGGCACGCGCGTCGGCGGGCCACTGCGCGCGGTCGGCGCCGTAGGAGCCGCTGACGGCCCGCTCGTACTCGTCGCGGGCGTGCGCGGTGTTCTGCGCCCGCGCCGTCGTGCCGTCAATGGCGAACTGGAGCGCCTCCAGTTCGGCGTCGAGCGCCGCCAACCGTGCCCGCAGCGCCGCCGCCTGCGCCTGGCTCTCAGTGGACGACGCGGGCGCTGTGGGGCCGGTGCGCGCCAGTTTGGCCCGCGCGAGCCGCACATCCTGCGCGTCAAAGCCGAGGTCACTGAGCGACTTCTCGCGCAGGCCCGCGCCCCACGTCTGGCTATAGGTGTGGCCCACAATGTCGGCGAGCTTTATCTGGCCGGTCTGGTAGAGCGCGGCCTTGCTCGGTCCCAGGATTTTGGTCTGCACCTCCGGCGTCTGCCGCGCGAACCAGTCGGCACCGTTCTCGATAGGCGCGTTGGTGTCGGGCAAGTCGGAGAGGTCAATATCCTCCATGCTGATATCGTTCTCGCTGAGAATGTCCTGCCAGCCCTTGGTCAGGGGGATTGGCGAGCAGCGGCAATTATTGTGGCTGTCCAGGAACTCATCCAGGCCATGCACGCTACCATTCAAGGATAAACACAGGCCGCATGTATTTGTCGAGAGGTCAGCGCTCCACACCCACCCGTCCAGAACATCGCTATTGTCCTGATAGTTGAGGATCGCGGCGGTGCGATAGGCCGTCAGTTCCTCGGTACGCGCGATGTTGAGCGCCTGGTTCAGCGGCACATCAGCGGCCTGTGCGATATCGCGGGCCACGGCGCGCGGGTTCTTGCCCTGCACGAGGCCGCTGG
>JADMIN010001093.1 GCA_015478575.1 Ktedonobacterales bacterium
GCGATCCTTTTGCGGCGGCTGACCCTGGCGGCCCGGATCCTGTTGCTGCTGGCCGGGCTGTTTTGGCACATCTCCTCGATGGCAGCACGCAATTGTGCGGTCAGCTCATCCATCTGGCGAAGGTTCATGCCCCTGGTCACGATTGGCTTGCCAACCGTGAGTGTGAGCTTACCGGGGTAGAGGTGCCTGGTGTGGATGGGCAACAGGTCATAGACGCCGCCGAGTGCGATGGGCACCAGCGGCACCTGTGCGCGAATCGCCAGGTAGGCCGCGCCGGAGAGGAACGGCTTCAGCTCGCCGTCGGGCGTGCGCCCGCCCTCAGGAAAGACGAACAGCGGCATGCCGGAGCGCAGCGCCTTGGCGCCTGCCCCCAGGCTGGAGAGCGTGGCGTGGGCATTCTCCGTATTGACGGGAATCTGCCCGGAGCGGCCCAGATACCAGCCGATAAAGGGAAGCGACCAAAGCTCCTTTTTGGCCAGGATGCGGAACTGAAACGGGAGCGAAGCAAAGATAACCGGCGTGTCCATATAGGACGTGTGGTTGGCGGCGTACACCGCCACTGGATGACTGCGCAGGTTCTCCGCGCCGCGAACAGTCACAGTGCAGCCGGAGACCCACACGCCAACCCGCGCCCACATGCGCGCAATGCTGTGCTGGGCGCGGCCCGTCTTGTCTACCAGCGAGGCGACAAGCGCGACGGTGCCAAACACTACCGTAGCCACGAAGAAGACCGGAGCCTGAATGAGGTTGGTGCGCCAGCGATGGAGGCGCGGCAGAGGATTGGGCCGGGAACTCATGGCTCCTTGCCCCCTTGCGCCAGCAACAATGTGCGGGCCTCGCCAACCAGGTATACCGAACCCGAGACCACGATGACCCCGTCCGCGGCATGCTGCCGGGCGAGTTCGAGGGCCTCTTGCACTGACTCCGCCGCCACGGCGGGCGTGCCGGTGGCCTCGGCTGCGGCCAGCAGATCAGCCATGGGTGTGGCCCGGGCGCTGTGGATG
>JADMIN010001094.1 GCA_015478575.1 Ktedonobacterales bacterium
GGTCAATACCGCTGGCGAGAGTTGGATCTGTGCCTACACTACTGCATACTTCACACCGCACGGCTCCGGTCAGATCAGTATAACGACGAGTCGCGCCTGCCCGTAGAGACCACAGATCCCCATCTCTCTGCGCCTTCTGGGGGCCGGGCGCATCCTCTCGTTCCCTTCAGAATGCCGAGAGCCGTGACGAGGAGCCGTAACAAGAGACCCAGCCTTCTGGAGACGCGAAGAACAGGCAAACAATGGACGAGCAATGTATGCGGCAAAACGGTGATACTGATGAGCAACGCCAGCGGCGCGAGGAGGCCCTCCACACGCTCGCAGACCAACAACCCGCCACTACGCCACAGACGTTGGGCACCGCGGCGCTAGATATTTCCCGCGCGCTGCCACCACTCTCTTCTCAGCGACGCCGTGTGCGCCCGACCATTGTTGCGCTCCTGATCATCTCCCTACTCATTGGGGGCGGGCTGGGTTGGTGGCGCCTCTCCCAATCCGCCCGTCAAACGGCTGGCGGTCCCGTTGTGCTGAAATATCCTGATGCGCACATCGTCTGTCCGTTCGACGTCACCTGGTCGCCCGATGCGAAGCGCGTGGCCGTGCTGGGCAACAGTTGGTGCCCCAACCAGAAGCCCAATGCCGCTGTTCCCCTGGACCCTCAACTCCTCATCTTTGATGCCGCGACTTGGCGGTTGGTGGAGACGATCCACTTGAATCCTCTGGCCGCGACCGTCCGACCGCTCGTAGTCATTCCCAGGTTGCGCGGCGATCAGGCCAGCCTGGCCGCCATTTCCGTGGGAGCTGATAGCCCAGTGACGTGGTCGCCAGATCATCAGCAGGTGGCGCTCAGCGTCAGTCTGGACGCCTCCAAGCTCTTTGCTACGGGCGGCTCCAGCGCGGCCTTCTGGAGTGGCCTGCTGCTCGTCAACGTGGGGACCCAGACGGCGGTGCGTGCCACTGTCCAGCCGCTGCTGCCCGATTCCAGCATTCCCACCCCCGCGT
>JADMIN010001095.1 GCA_015478575.1 Ktedonobacterales bacterium
GGCACGCTGCAAGAGGCCGCTGATCTTGACATGCCCTCTCAGCCCGCGACGCAACTCAGCCTATTCGGGACAGCGGAGGAGGAAGCGTGGAAGTCTATACGGCCGGTTTCACCCAAAAGACCGCCGAGCGGTTCTTCGAGACGCTCCGAGGAGCCGGAATCCGACGACTCCTGGATGTGAGACTGCACAACTCCTCCCAACTCGCTGGCTTCTCCAAGCGCGATGACCTCGCGTACTTCTTGCGTGAGATCTGCCAGGCGGAATATCAGCATGACCCATTGCTCGCGCCGACCCAGGAGATGTTTGATGCGTACAAGAAGCGGAAGGGCAGTTGGGCGGAGTACGAGCGCCAGTTCCTCGCCCTCATGGCGGCGCGCGAGATCGAAGGGCGGCTGGAGCGCGGCTTCTTCCAGACGCCTACCGTCCTGCTATGCAGCGAGGCCACGGCGGAGCACTGCCACCGGCGGCTCGTCCTCGACTACCTACGCCGTGCCTGGGGCAATCTGGAGATCGTGCATCTCTAGCCAGGCGACACAAGATCTGGGAGAGTGGAAGCAGCTTGTGGGAGGTCGCGCATGGAGATTGTCATCAACCACCTGACGCGGATGCAGCCGGGCTATATCTGTGTCGCCGGACTCGATCCCACCACGGGCCGCCACGTGCGCCCGATCCTGACGGGGCGTCTGTCCACCGTTCTCCTGGCGCGCAACGGTGGCCCGTTCGATATGGCGGCGCTGGTAGACCTCGGCCCCACCACGCCAGCGGGCGAGCCACCGGCGGTCGAGGATCAGCGCTTCGAGCCGTGGCAGGTGCGGCGGAGAGACACCATCTCACCGGGCGCATTCTGGCAATCTTTGCGCCACGTGGCTTCGGCCAGCCTGGCGGAACTCTTCGGCTCTGACCTGCGCGCGCACGATCAGAGTTGCGTGGTGGCTGTCGGGGCGGGGCGCGCATCGCTCGGATGCCTGGTGCCGACGGGCCAGCCACACCTGACCATTGAAC
>JADMIN010001096.1 GCA_015478575.1 Ktedonobacterales bacterium
GTAGAGGTCCTTGTACGTGCGGCCCCAGGCATGGTGGACGCCCATGGGATTGTTCGCGGTGATCGGGCCGTCCATGAACGACCAGCGCCGCTCGCTGCCATCGTTGCGGTGCAGGTAGGCGTAGAGCACGTCGTGCTCATCCCACCACCGCTGGATGCCGGCTTCGAGCAGCGGGTAGTCCACTTTCGTGGGCGCGGGGACCGGCTGGAAGACCTGCCGGCGCGCGTCAGGCGCGGCCAGGGCGCCGTCGGGCGCGGACGCGGCCGGGTCCGTCGAGGGTGGCGTGGGCGCGGCGCCGGCGCCAGCGGAGCCGCGGGGCCTGGGTGAGGCTGTTCGCTTCTGTGGCATATCTGAAGACCTTCACTACTACTCAGTCCAGACAGGTTCGCATGGGCCTACCTCACCCCTGCCCGGCAACGCTGCCTCCGTGCACCCCCTCTCTACTGTGGTGGAGAGGGGGACGGGGGGTAAGGTGGAGCGCACCCAGCCCACGACTCCCGCGTCCCCTGTCCTGGGAGAGGGGGCACCGCCCGGCGCGGCCGGCGACCTACCGCCCATCCACCAGGGCGATTTCCATGCGCTTGTTGAGTTTGCCCTTGTTCTCGGTTTTGAGCACGGTGATGCCGGCGACTTCGCGCGTGCTGTGGACGTGCGTGCCGCCATCGGCTTGCAGGTCCAGGCCCACGATCTCGACGATACGCACCGTCGCGATGCCGGGCGGCAGCAGATTGATCTTGGTGCGAATGAGATCGGGAATCTCGAAGGCCTGCTCGCGCGGCAGCGAGTACACCTTGACCGGGCGGCCGGCGGCCGCGTGCTCGTTGACGCGCTCCACGATGTCGCGCACGCATTCAGGCGTGAAGGCGTCCATCGTGAAGTCCATGCGGGCGCGGTCGGGGTACATCTGGCCGCCGGTCACCTGGGCGCCGAAGTCGCGGAAGATGATGCCGCAGAGCATGTGCAGCGCGGTATGCGTGCGCATCATGCGGTAGCGGAAGTCC
>JADMIN010000298.1 GCA_015478575.1 Ktedonobacterales bacterium
CTCGAGGAACAGTGCCACCGTCGGGACGCGGCACAACTCGTCCACGGAGTCCATGTGCGTCGGGTCGGGCAGGGCGAGTGGCGATACGGCAAAGCAGCGCTCCCCACGCACGTTGAGGGCTGAGCGGCTCGTCACGAGTGCCTGGAGCCGCGGGCAGGCAACCAGCAACTCCGCCACGTCGCGAGCGGCTGGGAGCACTTGCTCGAAGTTATCCAACACCAGCAACAACGGCCGGTCGCGCAAGAGGTGAACCAATGAGTCGCGCAGTGGTAGCATGCCGCTATCGCGGATGCCGAACGCTTGTGCGATAGCCGGCCGCACGCGCTCAGGATTCTGCACCGGGATAAGCCCGACGAAGACAACATCTTGCCTCTGCTTGCGTCGCATGGTCGCGGCCAGGTGCAGTGCGAGGCGCGTCTTGCCGACGCCCGCTGGACCCGTCAGCGTGAGCAGCCGCGTCGTTGGGTGCTCAAGTAGATCGAGGAGCGCAGCCGTGTCGTGCTCGCGCCCAATGAGCGAGGTCAAGGGAATGGGCAGGTCCTCAGCGAGCGCGGTCATGGGGGGCACCGGGTCCGCATCACCCGTATCTGGAGGGGGCACCCCACGAGCCGCCGCGACGAAGGCTGCCGCTTCCGCGGGCGCGAGCGCCAGCGCGCCGCTGAGCATGCGCACGGTGGCCTTCTGTGGCACCTGCGTCAGCCTGCGCTCGAGCAGGCTAATCGCAGCCGAGCTCACGCCGGCGCGCTCGGCCAGTTCCTCCTGTGTGAGGTTGCGCTGGCGGCGGTAGCGCCGGAGCAATTCGGCAAAATCGGGAGCGTCCTTCGTTGGCATCGTGTCCTCCGGGAATGCGTGCCCCGATCCATCGCTGCCATTGTAGCATCTCCGAGCAGACAGGACTGAGGTGTTCTTACGAGCACTTTTATGCGCGTCTTACGGATTCTCCGTGGTGTTTCCGCATCGCTTCGGGCATACTGTCGGTCATCTGGAGGGAGGAGAGACACGCGGCGCGCATCCTGGCGAGCGCGCGGGGTCATCCGTTCCCCCGGGACGAGGCGCTCACGCTGCTTGGATCCCTGCTGGGGTGCCTACGGCGTTTCTGCTCTCGCGCGCCGCAAGTTGAATGAGTCAGTCAAATCAGTCGGTCAGAGGTGGATGCCTATGCACTTGGGTGGCTCCCCTATCAGATGGGACTGTCGTTGCGGTTGCGCGGTTGCCGCCTCACTTTATGGGCGACGCGGAGTTCGATACGAGGAGGTAATATGATGAGGACCCAACGCACGTTTGTCATGCTGGCTATTGTCGTCTACGGCTTGCTCGCACTAGCCGCGTGCGCCAGCAGCACCGGCGGCTCCTCGGGGGGCGGGACCCCGACGGCGACGACGGCCCCGACGGCGACAACGGCCCCGACGGCGACGACCAAAGCTAAGCCCATAGCTGTGCCCTTAACCGACCTGTCCTTCTGCCAGCGCATCCTTTCGCTTGCCGAAGTCAACCAGATCATGAGCCCGCCCATTCCCGCCAACACGATCGTCCCTAATAATACTTCCAATGGCGGCTCGTGCAACTACGAATACGCTCGGTTCAAGATCGTGCTGGCTATTGTCCTCCAGCCTTGGACGGGGCCAGTGCCGGTGCCACAAAAAGACCTCGAAACCGCCGTTCAAAAGCTCGCGGGTCTGCCAGGGATCACAGTGACTACCGATACGACCGTCAGCGGCGTAGGTGATCAGGCGGCCTTCCTTGCCGCGTCAGGCTCTTACAACGGCGTTACCTACAAGGCAGACATTTTCTACGTGCTCTACGGGCGCATCTTCTTCACCTGCAACAACATTATGCCGGGATCTTCCTCTGATGCCACGCAGTTGAGCGACCTCAAGCAGTGTGCGCAGCTTGTCGTCAGTCGGCTCTAGGAGGATGCGGATCCTGTCTCCGAGGCCTGGCTGGACTCTTGGCGAATGTGGCGGTCGCCTGGGCGGCGGCGTGGCTGGAACAGCGCAATCGCCTCGCCCGGCTGCTCTTCGAGGAGGTCGTCATCAACAACGAACGGGTCGCGGCGGTGAAGCCGCGACCCGAGCTGGCGGAATTCTTCCCGCTCGACTGCCAAGAGCGAGCAGGCGAGTGTCACACACGTATCGAACTGGCGGACCCGACGGGATTCGAACCCGCGGTCTCCGGCGTGACAGGCCGGCGTGTTAGGCCGCTACACTACGGGTCCTCGCCGTGCGGCCTCACGACCCACGGCACGTGGGACTATACCATAGGGCGAGCGACCCTGTCAACTTTGAGACGCAAGCTCGTCGGCGGCACTGGCCTGGGGGCCAAGAACGCGATCATCGCCCTGGCGCGCGGTGATATGTCGCTGATCCAGATGCTCGAAAAGAGCGAGCATATATTTACGTGTGGTGCCCAGCACGTCGCGCGCCTCGGCCACGGTGAGGGTGCCGTGCGTGCGCACGTGATGGACGATGCGGCGCACTGCCTCGTCATACGCGGCACGCTCTAGCACTATAGCGTCGGTGAGCTTCACCAACATGCCCTGCTCGATCAGCGCCGCGGTCACCTCCGCGCCCAGGGCCTCTTCCACCTCGGACCGCGTCGGCGGCGCGAAAGGCTCGCGACGGAAGCGCTCCAGCATCGCGGCGACCGCGCGCTCCTGCGCATCGCTCAGGCGCGCTTCGAACGCGGGCAGTTTCAGATAGCTGCCCCGACCGCTGCCTATGACCTCGGCCAACGCCCCACTGGCGACGAGTGCCGCAACCACGTCACCCACCGCGCGCGGCCCCAGGCCCAGACGCGCGCGCCACTCCTCACGGGGCATTCCCGCCCGCAAGGGATACTGACGGTGATACTCAGCCAGCAGGCGTGTGCCATCGGCACCCAGACGCTGCCACTCCGTCGCCGCGTACGCGCGACCGCTGATCTGAATCACCATCGCGCGCGCGGTGAGCGCGCCGAGCGCGGCGGCCACCTCCTCCGCGGGCAGGCCGGTGGCACGCTCGATCTCACCTGATTCACGCCCGCCGTAGCCAGCGGCGCGCCCGGCCTTGCCCGCGGTGGGAACACGTCCCTTTGTGGTGGCTGGCTCACTCCGCAGTGCCGCCAGCACCACCTCCTCTGGCTCGCCCCGCGCCAGCACCTCCAGTCGCGCGAGCACGGCGGCATCGCGCGCGCGGTGACGCCGCGCCCATGGCTCGACGATCACGCCGCCACCAATGGTCACGCTGGGTGAGGGCACCCGTACGATGAAGCGGTCGCCACGCACGGCGACCAGCGGACGCGCCAGCCGCAGTTGCGCCCAGCCGCTCTCGCCCGGCCGCAGCTCACCGCGCTCTAGGAGCACCACACGCGCGGATACCTCGGCGGCGCCCAGATACAGATCCAATGCGGTGTTGTGCCGCACAGGACGTGGCGCGCCCGCCAGCACCTCTAGCCGCACATCGAGCGCCGTCGTGGATCGCTGTCGCCCCGGCAGGGCCAGCACATCGCCACGGTGAATCTCGCTTCTCGTCACGCCGGCCAGATTGACCGCCAGTCGCCCGCCGGGCCGCCCCTCCTCGACACTCTGTTTGTGCGTCTGCAAGCCACGGATGCGGCCACGTGGGCCGCCTGGTAGGATCTCGATCTCTTGGCCCAGCCGCAGCGACCCATCCTGCAGCGTGCCCGTGACCACCGTGCCGAAGCCCGTGATGGTGAAGACGCGATCAATGGGCAGGCGTGGGCGCCCCAGGTCGCGCCTGATGGGGGCGGCGTCGAGCGCGGCGTCGAGCGCGGCCAACAACTCGTGTACGCCCGCCCGCGTGAGCGCGGAGCAGGGGAGCAGAGGCGCGCCGGCCAGCGTCGTTGGCCGCAGTCGCTCGCTCACCTCCTCACGCACCATCTCCAGCCAGTCCGCCTCTACCAGATCGCACTTGGTCAGCGCGACGACGCCCGAACGCACACACAGCAGATCCAGGATCGCCAGGTGCTCGTCGGTCTGGGGCATCACGCCCTCATCCGCCGCGACGACCAAGAGCGCGACATCAATGCCACCCACCCCAGCCAGCATATTCTTG
Organism: Ktedonobacterales bacterium; assembly: GCA_015478575.1. Lineage (GTDB taxonomy): Bacteria > Chloroflexota > Ktedonobacteria > Ktedonobacterales > JADMIN01 > JADMIN01. The sequence goes on from JADMIN010000298.1 coordinate 4,053, forward strand.
ATGAAGCTTTCGTGCCCTGGCACATCCACGATGCTCGCCTCGCGCCCACTGGGGAGTGTGAGCCAGGCGAAGCCCAGGTCAATCGTCATACCGCGCGCTTTCTCTTCGGCGAGACGGTCGGGGTCGATTCCGGTGAGCGTGGTGACGAGCGTGGATTTGCCGTGGTCTACGTGGCCAGCGGTGCCGATGCAGCTCATGGTCGGTGGGCATCCTGTTTCGCGCGGTGGTCGGTGGTCAGATGGAGAAAGGAGAGCGGCGAACGCGCGGCGCATAGGCGCGCCCCGCGAACAAGAGTATACCACCAGGGCGGATGGTCGGCGCGCCTCTCTCGCGCTTGGAGCGTCGCGCTTGGAGCGTCGCGCCTGGAGCGGGGGTGTGGGCGTCATGCGCCAGGGTGGCGAACGGCGCGCCAGAGGGTGGTGGATGGCGCGCCAGAGGGTGGTGGATGGCGCGCGGCAAAAAGGCCCAGGTCACGTGAGAACACGCATCCTGGGCCACACGTCCTGG
>JADMIN010001097.1 GCA_015478575.1 Ktedonobacterales bacterium
CCACCCACAACAGCCTTGCCCTCCAGGAGCGGATACGCGCTTGGGCAGCCCAATGCACCGGATGCGGCCACATCAGCCAAGTGTAGCCGGCCGCGTAAGATCCCAGGGCGACGAGTCCCAGGATGAGATGCCACGGTGAACCAGACTCGCGCACCAGGGACACTAGCGGGAAAAAGAGACAGGCGAGCCAGGCATGCTGGTAGAGCCGCCAGAGATGGAACGTCACCCCGCTAGAGGCAATCAGCTCATCTGAGCGAACGGTGCTAGCAGGGCAATCTGGCTTCACTGATTGTCCTGCTGTTTTCCGGCGTTGGCTGATCCGCATATGGTCCCTCCTGGCTGCCTGCTGCAACACCACCGATCCTCGCGACCTCATTGTATCACTGCCTCATCACAGCAGATCTTGCTCACTCGTTGGCCTCGATCACGACCGTGCCAGCGGTGCCATCAAGGGTCACGCGGCTGCCAGTCGCAATCCGCTCGGTGGCGCCAGCCACGCCAACGACAGCGGGAATGCCATATTCGCGTGCCACAATCGCCCCGTGTGCCATCGCTCCCCCCACTTCCATCACCAGTCCCGCTGCCTTGAAGAAGAGCGGCGTCCAGCCGGGGTCCGTCGAGGGAGCGATCAGGATCTCGCCTGGGGAGAGGTGGGCGTCGTGAGGATCAAGGATCACTCGCGCGGGTGCCGTCACGCGCCCGGCGGACGCAGGGGTTCCCTGCAGCGTTCCTTCTGATTGGGTAGTGTTCTGGGTTGTCTGCGGCTGAGCGGTGGGTTCGGTGCCATCCGAAAGCAGGACCAGGGGCACGTGACGGCGCCTGAGCTCCCGTGCGAAGGTGGCTCGTCGCTCGCTCACGCGCTCCCGCAGATCCGCTCCGGCAAGCGCCGCGTGTGCTTCGGGAAAGGCGAGAAAGAAGAGATCTGCAGCCTCTTTCAGCCTCCCAGCCCGGACCAACTCCTCTCCGACCGGCCAGAGCAGTTCGCGTGCCTGGGAAAGGCT
>JADMIN010000299.1 GCA_015478575.1 Ktedonobacterales bacterium
GCTTACCGCTTCTCTCAGGAAAGTAAAGCCTATAGGGGAGTGGGACGGCAGGAGCCGGTCGTAGAACGGCGGGAGGCGCGGTATCCCCTCGCCTCCTGGCCCACGTGGCCGTACGGCGTGCTGACGACCGTGCGCTGACGACCGTGCGCTGACGACCGCGTGGCGCGGTAGGGCGCGCGCTTTGCGCGGATGGAGAGGCGAACAAGGCGGAGGCGAACAAGGCGGAGGCGAGTCGGCAGGCGTGCCCCACGCCATGCAACACCCATCGAGGTGCGTATCGAGGTGAGCGCCACGGTGAGCGAAGGGAGGAACGCCGCCACGGTCCCCGCGAGCACCGCCACCATCAGCGGATCCGCCGCCAAGTGCAAGCGCGTGTATTCGGAGTAACTGCCGAGCGTTGTCTCCGCGAGATTATAGACCGCGAGCAGCGAGAGCGCGCACAGCACCAGCAGCAGGGGCCGCTGGACCAGCAAGAACTGTTGGAGGAGGGGGGACGCCAGCCACGACAGCCGCCCTGGCGCGTCAGGCGCGCGGGAGCGCCACCCGCGCCAGACGAGCACGAACCACCAGCCAGCGGCACAGAAGGGAAAGACGATGAATACGCGGAAGAGGCTCTGTGAGAGCACCAGCAGCAGGGCGAGCGGCGCTCCGAAGGCGCCGGAGCGGAGCGGCTGCGAGGATAACCGAGTGGTGACCAGCCATTTGGCGGTGACCGGCACGGAGTCGCGCAGGAACTCCACCGGATGCGCGCGGATCACCGCCGTCGCATAGGCGCCGACGGGAGCGGCATAGTGCGCCGCGAGCGATGGCTCGCGCGCGATGATGGCCCAGGGGTCGGTGATGCCACGGGCGATGTACGCATCGGTGACGCGCGCCAGCGCGGTGTATTGGGCCGGCGCCTCATCCTGCATATGGTACTGGATGACCTTGCCATACAGGTTGACGTTCTGCACGTAGGCCAGGCCGAGATAGCCATTGAGCAGGCCATTCAGGACGATATAGACGCCCACCGTAGCGTAAACCACGCCCGCCGCGCCCGCGGCATGCGCCAGCAGGCGCCGCCGAGTGCCCGCGCGCGCGGCCACCAGGGGCAGATAGATGAGCAACAGCAGCGGTGCGAGCAGCCAATCTGGGCGGGTTAGCACGAGCGCCAGCCCCAGCGACGCGATGAGCCACAGACGCCGGGCGGTGAGCGGAGCGGGCCGCGTGAGCGTGGCGACGACGGCCAGCGCCAGCGTGATGGTCAGCCACAATCCCAGCGTCTCCGACATAATAGGCTTGACGTAGGAGAGCATAACGAGGTTGGTGCCGGAGGCCACGCCGGCCAGCGCCGCGAGCCAGACCAGGCGCGTGGCGAGATAGACCAGCGCATACAGCTCCACCACGGTCACGACGAAGAGCGCGGCCTGCACCCACTGCGCCACATCCAGGCGGTGGCCGCCGGTGAGCGCGAAGATCAGCGCCAGAAAGAGCGGATAGCCGGGCACACGACCGGCGCTGACCAGTTGGGCACTGGTGAGGATGCTGTCGGCGTGGAGGATATAGGAAGCGGTATCATGCGCGAGATCTGGCGCGGGATGGTTGAGGTAGTAGGCCAGCGTGACCAACGTGACCAGCGCCGCGAGCGCGATGCCGACCGAGACGACGCGGCGGCCATGCCAATCCGCGCGCAGCGCCGCGGCCAACCGCCGCCCACGGGAGGTGGGCGCCGCGCGATCAGCCAGCATGACGCCGACGCCCTTGCTCTCGTCCTCCATCGCCCGCTCCTCCCACATCTCCAGGTGACGCTCTGCTCGTACCGTCGTGCCCCTACAGTATAGCAGGGGTGGAGAGCGAGCACCTCCAAGGGTACGGGGCTGATGGTCTTCGTAGCCCGATAGGCGCGCTGGGCTGACGTGTGCCCGCTCGCCCTGATATGCTGGAGAGGAGGAGTGGGCGGCCGCGCTCCTCACCGTGAGCTTTCTGGCCCAGGCGCGGAGGAGGAGAAGCAGAGGAGGAGAGGATGGCCAAAGATGAGGGGCGCGCGCGCCAGGTTGACATCGCCGCGCCACCCCGGCGGCGCAATCGCTTCAAGGGCATGACCCCAGCGGAGGTGGCGGCATGGGCGCGGATGACGCTGGCGCTGCCCAACCTGCTCGTGCTCGATACCGAGACGACGGGCCAGCGTGAGACGGAGATCACCGAGATCGGCGTGCTCGATGGGCAGGGCGCGCCCGTGCTGCATACGCTGGTGCGGGCGCGGGGGCACATCCATCCCACCGTCGCGGCCCTCACCGGCATCACCGATGCCATGCTCATCGGGGCGCCGCGCTTCGCGGATCTCGCGCCAGCGGTGGCGCGCCTGCTGCGCGAGAGTGTCGTGCTCATCTACAACGCCAGCTATGATTGTGGCGTGTTGGCCGCGGAGTTCGCACGCATTCCCGCTCCACTCCCGTCCTATGAGCCGCACTGCGCCATGCTGGCCTATGCCGCGTATCGCAATGTGCCCAACCGGCTCGGCTATGGCCAACGCTGGCACTCGCTCGGCAACGCGTGCGCCTATGAGGGCATCACCCACCAAGAGGCGCACCGCGTCCTCGGCGACTGTCAGGCCACCCTCGCGCTGCTGCGCCGTATGGCCGGTGCTTCCCGCCCCTAGTCTCCACTCGCTCCACCGCCTCCCTCAGGGGCTAGCCGCTGGGGTGTGGGGCCGCGTCGCCCGCAGGCGGGCTGGGCGGAGTGGCGTCCGCTCCCGTCACGCGCGCGGCGATGTAGGCGATGAGGTCCTCTTTGCCACGGCGCGAGCGTGGGCCAGTTCCCGGATGCGTCGCCGCCAGGCGTGCCGCGGCCTCCTTCAGCGTGGCATGCGAGTAGTGCGCCAGCGCGCGGGGCAACTGGGCCGCGCCATAGAGGCGTAAGAGATAGCCGGGGTCGAGCGGGGCGAAGGGGTCCAGCTCGGCGTCACTGACGCGGGCGATGGGCACGAGTCGGGCGCTCGCGTCTGGGCGCGCGGCGCGGGTGGTCTCCGCCTGGGCGGTGGCATAGGCGGCGCGAACGCGCGCGGCGAACTCGCCGCCGCGGCGAACTTCTTCGGCGGCCACATCGAGCAGGGCCACCGCGAGTAACCGCTCATCCTCTAGGCCCAGCGCCGCCCCGGCGCCGCGCAGGGCCGCACGCTCACGTCGCCGCACGCTCACGCCGCCGGGTGTCTTGGGCGGGATGCCTGCCCTATCCACCGACACGTGCCAGCACCTCTTCCACCAGCGCCTCATACGCGAGCGCGCCACGGCTGGGCCGCGGCTTCAGCCGGAAGAGGCTCTTGCGCCGCGCCTGCGCCCGGTCAATGGTCGGGTCAACGGGGATACGGGTGTCGAGGATATTGGTGCTGAGGGTATGCATCCCTTCGCTGTCGAGGAAGTGTTGCAGGCGTCCACAGGCCTCGCGGGCGGCGACGGTATCCTGCCAATAGGTGACCAGACAGCCGAGAACGGCGGGGTCGGCATCGGTGAGCGCGCCCATCGCGTTCACCGTCTCGAAGAGGTTGCGCAGGCCAGCCAACGCGAACGCGCGCGGCATGACGGGCGCGAGCACGTAGTGCGCCGAGGCGAGCGCTACACGCGATTGCAGGGTCATGGCCGGTGGCGTATCGAGCACGATCCAGTCGAAGTCGCCACCCTGTGGTGGCACCACCGCGCGGTCATGCAGGTCGCGGGCGAAGCCCAACTCGATGTCGGGGCGGACGGAGCCGCTGGCATCGGTGAAACGCAGGCTGGGGTGGCCAGGGAGAAGCCAGACGCCTTTGAGCGCGGTAGAGCGCACCAGCTCGGGCAGTGCGCACTGGCGTGTGAAGTAGTCACCCAGGGTTGGCCAGGTGGCGCCATCGTTCCGCGTCAGAGGCAGTGCTTGCGTCAGGTTGGCCTGTGCATCCAGATCCACCAGCAGCACCCGTCGGCCTTTGGCGGCGAGACCGGCGGCCAGGTTGAGGGCGGTGGTGGTCTTGCCCACGCCGCCCTTGTTGTTGGCAATGGCCACGATCTTCGTCAGCACCCGTGGGCGCCGCGCCGGGCGGATGAAGTCCGCGTAAAAGAGCGGGTCGGGCGGAATGTGCCAGGTCATCGCGGCGACATGGAACAGGTAGGAGAGCGGATCGGGCGCGGCGGCCTCTGGTGTCGTCTGCTCAAAGCGCGAACCGAGCACGTAGAGGATATAGCGGATCAGGTGGGCACCATCCACCAGCCCAACGCGCGGCGGCTGCGCGGCGGCGGCCTGCGCCATGGCGGTGAACTCGCCGGCGGTCACGATATAGCCGGGCATCATGCCGCTGAGCCGACGCTGGAGATCCTCCACCACCGGTGCGTCAAGGCGCTCGCGCCGCGTGCCCTGATGCACATGGACCAAGGCGGCGGGCTGTCCATGCGCGTCGCCGCCAGTAGAGAGTTCGAGGTGAGCGGCGGGATGCGGATAGGGAGAGGCAGGCCGAGCGACGTAGCCCGCGCGCTCGAAGACGTAGGCAACGAAGCGCTCGAAAACATCGGGTGAGAAATAGGGTGGGAGCA
>JADMIN010000300.1 GCA_015478575.1 Ktedonobacterales bacterium
CGGCCTACCGGCGATGAGAACCACCCATTTTACACACTCCCCTGGACACATACGGCCTGAATCGCCACATAGAGCATACTAGCGCTTGTTTGGAATGCCCTCTCGAGGGCAGTGAATAGGTGCCTCGTACGGCGGCAGAGCTATGCTATACTCGTATGAGACGCATTCACATCCACTGAAGATCAGGGTGCTCATGACCAGCCCACCACCGCGAGACGCTCCAGGCATCGCTGCCGCCAGCGACCCCGATTACGACACCCGGCCTCCTTTCGAAGGGCGGTTGCGCGGGGCGCTGGCGCGTGCCATCAAGCCGGTGGCGCAGCGCGGACTGCGGATGGCGCTCGGCATGGTGGGCTACATGACACGCGGGCAGGCGGGCACGCCACCGCCACTTGTACCCGGCGACCCACGCATCCGTCGCATCTTGGTCGTGCGGGTGGACTTGTTGGGTGATACGGTGCTCTCGACGCCAGCGGTGCGGGCATTGCGGCGCGGCTACCCTTCCGCGCGGATTGATATGCTGGTGCAACCAGCGATGACGGGTGTGTTGCGGGGCGATCCTGATCTCGCTGACGTCATCGGCTACAATCCCCATATCTGGCGCTCCCCCAGCGCATGGTTTCAGCCGCGCACGTGGATCGCGGGCTACGCGATGCTCCGGCGGTTGCGCGGCAAGCACTTTGATCTGGCCATCAGCGTCTCGGGTGATATTGGCAGCATCCTGACGCGCCTCACCAATGCCCAGCGCCGGGTTGGCTATACTGGCGAGGCGTACCGCGGCTTCCTGACCGATCCCGTGCCAGGAGCGCGCTATCGCGCGCATCAGCACGAGGTGCGCTATGTATTGCGGCTGGCCGAGGCCGCGGGTGGTATCGCCGCGCCGGAGGATGCGCGGCCCTGGCTGCGGGTGGATGCCGAGGCGCGTCGCCAGGTCACGGCGCTGCTTCGCCAGGGGCGCCACCAGCTCGATGTTCCAGGACCGGTGATCACGATGCATGCCGGCGCACGCAATGGCCAGGCCAAGCGCTGGCCTCCGGCCCACCTCGCCGCGCTCGCCGACCAACTGGTGGAAGAACTGGGCGCACTGGTGGTGCTGACCGGCGCGCCGCACGAGAAGCCGCTCGCCGATGAGGTAGCGCGGCTGGCGCATGTGCCGCTTCTCAATCTGGCAGGCGGGACCACCATCCCGCAACTGGTGGCATTGCTCGCCGAGAGCGCGGTCGTCGTCTCAGGCGATAGCGGGCCGATGCACATCGCCTGCGCTGTGGGGGCGCGAGTCGTCGCGCTGCACGGCCCGACCGATCCTGACCTCAGCGGGCCGACCGCGCCAGATGCCATCGTGCTGCGCCACCGCCTGTGGTGCGCGCCCTGCTATGATGCCAGTGCCACGGCGGAGTGCCGCTTCGGCAACCCCGTCTGCATGAAAGCGCTGGCACCGCGCATGGTCTTCGCCGCGGTTCGCCGCCAACTCCAACGTCACGAGCGGCAGGAGGCCGCCATGCCCAACCAGGATGAGATGTATGTGGCAGCAGCACCCCATCCCTGAAGCGCCCGTGCCGATCAGCCTGGGGCCGCGACCACGTATCTTGGTCGTCAAGCTGGCTGGGCTTGGCGACCTGCTACTAGCGACGCCCGCGCTACGCGCCTTGCGCGCACGCTATCCCACCGCGCGCATTGATGCCCTGGTCACAACTGAGGCCGCGCCACTCCTGCGTGACGCTCCGCTGGTGGATCATATCTTCCGCGTCGAGAAGTATGCCTATGACGCTCCCGCGCAGGTGGCGCGTCATCCAGAGCGCCTGGCGCGCCTGATCCAGCCGCTGGCGGCGCTGCGACATGAGCGCTATGATGCCCTCCTGCTGCCGCATCACCTGACGCTGCGCTTCGGGCGGCTGAAGTATCGCGCGCTGCTGGCGGCCGTTGGGGCGCGGGTCACGGTTGGGTTGGATAATGGCTGGGGCGATTTCCTTGATCTGCGGGTGCCTGATCGGGGGTTTGGCGCACGGCACGAGGCCGAGTACGCGCTCGATGTCGTCGCCGCGATTGATGCCACGCTGCCACTGGGTGCGCGCGGCTTGCGGATGGCCGACCTCGGCTGGGAGGAGGGATTCACGTCCCGCGAGGAGCGCCCCGTTCTCCAGCAGGCAAAGACGCCGCGCATCGCGCTGCATCCTGGCGGGGGAACATACAGCCTAGCCCGCCGCTGGCCCGCCGCGCGCTTCGCCGAGGTGGCCGCGACGCTCCATCGGGAGATGGGCGCGGCTTGCGTGCTGGTTGGTGGCGCGGAGGAACGCGCCCTCCATGCGGAGATTCTCGACCGCCTCGATCACCCATCCTGGGGGAAGAGTGTGGCTGGGGCGACCGATCCGCGTGCGCTGGCGCACGTGCTCGCTGGATGCGCCCTCTTCATCGGCAATGATTCCCTGCCGATGCATTTGGCCACGGCGATGGGCCTTCCCGTCGTGGCGGTCTTCGGTCCCTCCAATGCGCGCGCCTGGGGACCCTATTCGCCCGATGCGCCAGAGCGAGCCGCCATTGTGCGCCGAAGCGATCTGGCGTGCAGTCCATGTTTCTACCGGGGCCACGCGCTGGGGACACCCCAGGGCTGCCCGCCGAGGCCATGCCTCACTGAGCTGTCGGCGCAACCGGTGTTAGCGGCGGCGCGGCGTCTGCTGCGCCGGTCGGGAATCGCGGTCCCACCGGCCGGCTAAAGTTGCCGATCTCCACCTCCGGCGCCTCGCGACGTAGCGTCTCGATCAGCGCGGGGATGCCAAGCGGCCTGCTAGAGGGCCGGGGAACACGCGGCCACAGCACTTCGGGATCAATATTTAGGTTGCGCATCTGGACGAGGCGCACGCCCGTCTCGTGGAGGAAGCTGACCAGTGCCTCAATCTCCTCCTCGCAATCAATCAGCCCAGGAAAGCACAGCAGGTTGATCGAGCTGTACACGCCCGCCTCGCGCGCTAGGAGCAGGGAGCGCTTCACATCCGCGAACGTATAGCCGATAGGGCGGTAGTAGGCGGTGTAGGTCTCATGTCGAGCGGAGATGGTGCTGGCGCGCAGGCTATCCAATCCGGCTTCATAGAGGCGCTGGAGGGCGCGCGGATTGCTGGCGTTGGTATTGATGTTGATGGTGCCACGCAGGGTGCGGGCGCGCATCGCGCGGATGGCCCGCTCGATGAGCCGGGCTTGGAGCAGCGGCTCGCCCTCGCAGCCCTGGCCAAAGCTATAGATGGCGTCGGGTGCCTGCTCCAGATGGGCGACGCCCGTCTCCACGATCTCTTCGAGCGTGGGCAGAAAGAGGAGGCGATCCTGCGGCGAGACCAGCCCTTCTTCCTCCTGCTTGGAAATGCAGCCGACGCAGCGCGCGTTGCAGCCAGCGGAGACGGCCACGGCGCCCTCCCAGCGGCGGAAGAACAGATTGCTGGCCGTGGGGCATGAGTAGTCCAGCGCGCAATGGGCATGGTGCGCCAGCACGCGGTTTTCTGGCTCGGCGGCCAGACGCTCGCGCACGAGTCGCTCCAGCCGTTGCCGGTCGTAGATGCGCGGCAGCCAGCAGGCGGGGTCGTCCGTGCGCACCGCGGCGGCATAGAGTCGGCCACGCCAGCCGGCCACCGCCGTGTAGCCGAAGAATGGCAGCGGCTCGGTCTCCGGTATCTTCTCATAGCCGGGCAGCCGCGTGCGCGTGTAGCCAATAGGCAGCAGCGCCGCGAGTGCCCAGCCGCGTGCCGCGGGCACACCGCGCCGTGCGCCAGCGGCGTCCAGACCAACGGCTAGGCGCTGTGGCAACATCGAGAGGCTGGCGCCCTCCGGCAGCGGCAGCAAGTCGCGCGGCGTGAGCGGCACGCCATCAGCGTCCACGGCACGCAGCGAGCGGCGCTCGCCCACATCGCCGCTTGGCGTGCTATAGACCACATATGGATGCGCGACACTCTGGCTCATTTTCATCAGTAGGGAAGCTCCGCCTCAGGTAAGAGAGGGATGTCAAGATCAGTTGGGTCGAGATCCGCCTGTTCTAGGCTCTGCTCGAAGATATCGGGCACGGCGGCGGCAACCTCCGCGGTGGCCAGTTCTTCTAGGGTTTCGCGCTCGAAGACAAAACTCACGATGAGATCGGCGCCCAGGGCTGTCTGTGAGAAGAAGACGATATGCGGGCGGTCGTGCCGCATCCACTCGTTTATCTGCCCCTCGAAGGCGGCAAGGTCTCCGGCACATGAGGCGCTAGTGAACACTTTATATTGGACCATGCCGACCTCCTGACAGGCGCCACTCGCTCACCAGCGCACGCGGCGGGTGGCGAGCGCGAAGAGGCTACGCCAGACACCGAGGAAGACGGCATTGCTCACGAGGATGACGATGGCAAAACTTGCCGCTGGCACGGTATGGCGAGGTGGCAGTGCCCAGCGCAGGATCAGCGTCACCGGCCAGGCGCACAGCCACGCCAGCTCCGTACGCCGCAGCATGGATGTGGCGCTCGCGGTCAGGTGACGTTGGAAGGCTCCCACAAATGGCGACACGAGGAACCAGCCAAGAG
>JADMIN010000301.1 GCA_015478575.1 Ktedonobacterales bacterium
GCGCACACCCTACCTATTGTAGATGGTACGCTCGCGGCGCGTTCCCGCTCACATCACGCGGTGCGCTTTGCGTGTGGGCGCGCGGTACGGGTGGTGGTGTGCCGCTCGCCCGCCACCCACGCTGGGCATGAGCGGGCACGCATAGCGTACATCACTCGCTCACTATCCGCAAGGAGGAGTTGTGATAAAATGGGGCGCACGTGGTCCCCACGCGCCGCATGGGCGAGGGGCGAGCCGCACCGCCCGTGTGGGGTGTGGACGAGCCACCGCGAGAAGAAACCACCACCAGCAACGGAAGAGAGCCGCGGATGTCACGCGCGACCGAGATCACCTTTACCTGCCCTTGCGGCACGACCTTCCCCGCGACCCTGTATACGACCGTGAACGTGACGCTGGAGCCGAGCCTCCTCTATCAACTGCTCGCGGGCACGCTCAACACGGCCACCTGCCCCAACTGCGGGCGCCGGGCGGTGAGCGCGCAGCCCTTCATCTATCACGATATGCGCCGCGGACTGTTCGCCTATACGCACCCGCACGAGGAGGTCGAGGAAGAGGAGCGCGAGACGTTGCTGGCGACGCTGCGGCGCAACTACACCCTGGCGGTGGAGGCGTCGGAGCGGATCAGTCCGCCGCGCGCGCGCGAGCCGCGCGGCGAGGGCGATCCGCGGCAGCCACGCCCGACGGTGCGCCGCCGCACGCCAGGCGAAGACCTGGCGCGGATGGAGCCGGAGGTGCCGCCGATGCAGATCGTCTTTGGAGTGGGCAACTTGGTCGCGTTGGTGGATTCGCTGCTGGAGCCAGAGGAGCGGCTGGGGCGGGTGGCGCTGAGCACGCGCGACGCGGCGCCGGAGGAGCGGGCGCGCCTGCTGGGCATCGCGCGGCGGATGGCGGGCGAGCTGGAGTGCCTAGTGGATGTGGACGATACGCCTGGGGAGTATACCGTCTGGGTCTATGGCCCGCGTGCGCGCACCGAGACGTTGGCGCGCGCGCTACGGGGATAAGCGCCACGTGCGAAAGGGGCGCGCACGCGCTGGCGAGCGTCCTCGCATACGATGAGAGGAAATTCGTACCCGCCACGCCCCACCTTCCCGTTACAGGGATGTGCTACCCAGTGTGGTGGATAACGCCAAGCGTCTCCATCCTCCACCATCTCACCCCAACGGTACATCACTCCCTTCGAGTGTGGCAAGCGCCCGCTCCAGCCGGGTGCGCGCCTCGCGGGCCAACTCGCGCATGCCTGGCTGCTGAACGATACCGAGCATGGCGATGGGGTCAGCGATCTCCACGCGCGTCTGGAGGGCGCCCTGGTCGTCACGGGTCTGGTAGACGATCACGTTGCAGGGTAGGAGCAAGCCAACATCGTGATCAAGCGCCAAGGCTTGGTGCGCGAGTTGTGGATTGCAGGCTCCGAGGATGGTATACGGCTCAAACTCGATGGCGAGCTTGGCTTTCATCGTCGCCCGTACGTCAATCGTCGTCAGGACGCCAAAGCCCTCGGCCTTGAGCGCGTCGGTCACACGTCGCACCGACTCCTCAAAGGGCGCTTGGAGCGTCGTGCCAAAGCCATAGGGTGGGTGCTGAGCGGCATCGGCGGGGGAAGTGTTCGGCGTGTGCTCGTTTGTGTGGCCTGTCATCGAGTGCCTTCACCTTTCGTGGTGCGCTGTGGAGGATGCCGCCCTGGGCGTTGCTCGCCTTCTGGCACTCCATGCCGCGTCCTATTCTCACGGTCCAGTTCTCGCGAGGATACTCACCAAGACCGCCTACTCTCAGAGAGGACCGCATAATGAGGACCAACATCCCTGCCATCCTATGCGGACCACGCGCCTGCTCGCGTGCGCTCAGGCATCCTCAGTCGCCAGCGGGTGATACGGCCCTGCACGCTCCGCGCTCCGTCACCGCTGCCACCACAGCGGGTAGCAGAGGACGCGGGCGCCGACGTTCGGTGTCACGCTTCGGGGCAGAGGTAGGCGGTCGGCGGATCGGTGGCCGGGGGAATCTGCGCTTGCATGGCGCTCGTCTGGCATGCCGCGCCCGTCCAGCGATGCGCGACGGGCGCCAACAGCACCATCGGCTCGATCGGCGCGAAGGCCGCTGGGCCGCCATCCAGCGCGATGCCCAGCGCGAAGTGATAGGTGCCGGGCGTGGTGGGCGGCGTGATGCCCAGGCGCACGGGCAGCGCCTGGCCGGGGAGCAGCGTGACGGGCAGCGGCAGGTCGCCCTGGCAGCCATCGGCGTGGCTCGCCGCCGTGGCCACCGCCGCGCCCACCCCGGCGTCGGCGAGGAAGCTGGCGTGCTGGCAGTTCTGCGTCGGGCCGACCCCGCCGCCACAGCCGCCCCCCTGTGCGCCCCTTGGCCGGGCGTACCAGCCATCGCAGATGGCCCACTCGTTGAGCGGGCCGGTGGCGGCGATGAAGTCCGTGATGCGCAGCGAGAGGCCGGTCACGATATGCGTGCGTGCGGCGGCGTCGCAGATCGTCGCGCTATAGCCCGCCACCGGCTCGCCCAACTCTGGATTGACGGCGGGCATGGGTGGGAGCTGGGCATCCAGCGCGGGGCCGGTCGGCGCGGCCAGACGGAAGGGCGCGAGCGGGAGGCCGTCGGGCAGCAGGCGCGCTGGATACCCCTGGCTGCGCACGCCGATGACCAGATCGCCCACGTGAACGCTGTCGGGCGCGGTGGCGAGCGCGGGATCGCAGGGGAGCAGGGTCGCGGTGGGGGTCCGGGTCGGGCGTGGGGTCGCCGTGTGGGTCGGGGTCGGCGAAGCCACCGCCCGCTCCCCAGCGCGCGTGCCCGTGGTGCCGCAGGCCGCCAGCAGCGGGAGCGCCAGCAGCAAGGCCAGCCCACCACGCCGCCATCTCTCCCTTGCCGCCATCGCATCCCCTCGTTTCGTTGAGCGCGCCCGCACCAGCCAGCGCGCGATCCGCTCTCGCAGTATACCAGAGGAGAGCAATGCGCACCCTTCGCCGCCGCGCTCCCTCACACCACGCGCCCGCCCGTGAGGCTCCACTGCTGGCGCACCAGCCAGAGCGCCTCGTAGCAGCGATACTCCACGCCCGCCACCTGCTCATAGCAGAGGCCACGGCCCGCGCGGGCCTCGCTGGCGCTCACCGTCGCCACCGTTCCGCCGAGGCGCTCGTGGCGCAGCAACGCCGACCAGAGCACGTCGCGTATCGCCAGAATCTGTTGCTCCGCCGCGTACCAGTCGGTGCGCAGATCCACAAAGACGCGCACGCGCGCCTCGAACTCGGCGTTGGCGCGGCCCGCATAGCCCTCCAGCGCGACGGCCTCGCTCCCCTGCGGCAGCCAGAGGCAGCACTGCGGCAGGTAGGCATCCTTGAAATCCTTGGGCAGCCCCAAAAAGATCGCGTTCGCCACGCCATAGCGGCTGGCGTCCGCCGCGGAGAGCGCGGCGAAGGGCGAGACGCCCCCCACCAGGCACTCACTCAGCAGAATGGCTTGCATCGCCCGTAGCGCGCCCAGCGTATCAGGCTGCGCGGGCAGACTCACACCCGTTGGCATCGCCGCCACCTCCTCCTCTCTCGCCGTCCGCCCTCCCGCCCGTCTCCTCCCGCTGGCGAGGCGGGGTCATCCCCCCACCACGCGCTCGCAGAGCGCCTCCTGGTGGTCGCTCTCGAAGGTCTCCACCAACCCAGCCACGCGATACTTCGCTGGCTGGCCGGTCTCAGCGTCGCGGTTGCCCTCGTCGAAGAGCACGTCGCGCCGCGCCAGTGGCACCAACGGGATACCCTGGGTCGTGTAGATCCAGAAGAGGTCGTAGGGCCGCGCGCCCTCCAGGTCCAGCGCCTCTAGGTCACGCGGCGTCGCCGCTTCGATCCGCACGGGAATGCCCGCCAGCAGCGGCGTCCCTTCGGGCCGCTCCAGCCGCACCGTTGTCGAATGCATCGCCCTCTCTCCTTTCTCCCTCGCCCATGCCATCCCGCGTCCGCCGCCCATGCCAGCGAAGGCGCTTGGCTGGGATGATGCGCGGCGTGTCGTCTCGTGTCATGTCGTGCGCCATCCGCCAACCACTCGCCCCCACGAGCGGATTAGACGCGCTCGCGGTAGGGCTCGAGCGCCGCCTTCGCCTGGAGCAAGAGCAGCGAGTCGCCGGAAGGGTCGGTGCGCGGGCGTTGCTGCTGCTCGTATTTGCCCAGGCGCAGGCCCGCCGCGCCCGTCGGATTGCGCCGCTGCGCTAATAGCTCGCTCGCCACCCAGGCGCACGCCTGCCAGACATCGTAGGGCACGCCGCCCACAGGCAGGCCGCCAGTATACGTCACCACCACCCACTGCCGCCGCGAGCGCGAAAGCCCCGCCGCCGAAAGCAGCAGCGGCTGACCCGCCAGCGGCGGCGCCGCCACCAGCAGCGGCGCCTCGATCAGCCGCCCGGCGGAGGGCAGCTCGAGCCGCGTCACATCCAGGCTCACGGATTGCCCCGGCGCCTGCTCCAGCGCGAGCGCCGCCACCGCCAGCACGGGGAAGTGCCCTGGTCGCACCACCAGCACGGCATCGCGATCGAGCCAGGCGCGCGGCCC
>JADMIN010000302.1 GCA_015478575.1 Ktedonobacterales bacterium
GCCTATGGCGTGTGCCATAGTGGCCTTCGGTGCGCTGAAGGACCTTTTTGTGTTTCTTCTGGGCGGTTACGCCCCGCTTGACTCGTGGCATGGTCTTCCTCCACTCCGACAGCGCCAGTTGATGCCCTTTGGGGGCGCGCCGTGGTCAGTGCGCTGCGCGGTCAGTGATAGGGCAGCAGCTTCTTCATCTTGTGCGCGTCGCCAGTTGCCATGACCGATGGCTGGCTGAGCGAGCGGTTTCGCGATGGGTCTTTCTTGCGGCGATACTTGGTGCGGGCGCCCTTGAGGTGCATAAACTTGCCCCCGCCCGTGATGTAGGCGCGCTTCGCGGTGGCTTTGTGGGTCTTGAGCTTATATTTCTTCATGGTTCTCTCCGACCTGGCTGCTGAAAGGTGGGTGGGCGAGCCGGGCCGAGGCCGCATCTACACCGCCGCCCGCCGCGCCGCGCACCGACCTAGTATAACATAGGCCGGGCTTGACACGCAACCATTTGCTTGGCAGTTTGGCAGGGGGTGCGCGTCAGCGTTTTACAGGGCGAGCAAAGTGAGCGGCATGACCGTGAGGGGCGTTGACGAAGGAGCGATACGACGCGGAGGCCGGAGGGGAGTCGTCTTTGGAGTAGGCAAACTCGGTGAGGGCGTCTTCGAAGCGCAGGAAAGTAGTCCCCTGCCCTACGCAGCTAAACGCTTACTAGAAGAGAGGCCAAGAAGCCAGGGAAATTCGGGGTTGGTGAGGCCGGTGGGAGTCGAACCCACGACACGAGGCTTAAAAGGCCCCTGCTCTGCCCCTGAGCTACGGCCCCACAGGCATGGCGACGCGCCAGGGGTAGCATAGCACGCCGGATTGATTGCCGCAAGTCATCGCCATTCGCCTGTCTGCTCCGCGGTCTGTGGACAAGTAGGGCTTCTTGGTCGCCCCTGCCTGTGATAAACTGCGTACACCCTGGGACCCTACCATCCGTAGAAGAGGGCAGGCGATTCTGGTCAACCGATGCGCGCGACCCGTCCACCAGACGGTGCCGCCGTAGCACAGGCACGAGGAGGCAAGCAGATGGCTTGGTTTGGGCGTTCACGGGAGGATAATCGGACGGCGGCGCCAACACGCACGGTCACCGCGCCCGAGACGGAGGCGCTCGACGCCTACTCCCGCTCGATTATCAGCGTCGTCAGCAAGGTCGGGCCGGCGGTGGTGCAGATCGGTGTCGCCAAAGAGGTGTCGGCGCGTGGCCCTTTTGGGGTGATGTCGCGGCTGGCCGAGGGCGCGGGGTCTGGCGTAATCTTTGCGCCGGATGGCTATGTGATCACCAATGCGCACGTTGTTGATGGCGCGCAGCGCATCACGGTGACCCTGGCGGATGGGCATGATATTCCCGGTACGCTGGTGGGTGTTGACGCGGAGACCGATGTGGCGGTCGTGCGTATCTCTTCGCCCGATGGCAAGCCGCTGCCCGTGGCCAGCCTCGGCAATTCGGATACGCTCCAGGTCGGGCAACTCGTCATCGCGATTGGCAGCCCGGTGGGGCTGCAGAGCACAGTGACCGCGGGCATTATCAGCGCGCTGCACCGCACGCTCCCAGGCTTTGGTGGCCAACTCATCGAGGATATCGTGCAGACGGACGCCGCCGTCAATCCTGGCAACTCTGGTGGGCCGTTGGTCAATTCGCGCGGCGACGTGATTGGCATCAACGTCGCGGTGGTGCAGCAGGCGCAAGGCCTCTCGTTCGCCATCCCCATCAACACGGTGCAGTGGGTCGCCTCGCGCCTGATGAAAGATGGCGAGGTGCGTCGCGCGATGATGGGTATCATTGCGCAGTCTGGCACGCTGCCCCAGTCGTTGCGCCGCCAGTTGCACATCGAGAAGGAAATGGCGGTCCAGGTGATCCAGGTGACGCCGGGTGGTCCCGCCGACCGCGCGGGCATTCAGCCGGGCGACGTCATCTTCAAGCTGGATGACCGCTCGGTCGTGATGGTCGAGGACATGCGTCGGCATCTGGAGCGCATGAGTGACGGCACGCGCGTGCGCGCCAGCATTATCCGCGTCACGCCGAGCGGCCCTCAGGTCATGGAACTGACGGTCGTGGTCCAGGTGGCGAGCCGCGCCCAGTAACGCTCCGCGCCCAGTAACGCTCCGCGCCCAGTAATGCTCCGCTAGGGCCGCGGCGGCGCGAGCTGAATATCGAAGACGTAGTGTCGGCGCACTAGACGTACGGCGCCATCTGGCATGGCAATGCCCTGGATGGCATCGCGCGGGTGGGCGGTCACCTGCCACTGGTCTAGGGGAGAGGCGCGCGTGGTTTGCCACGCGGCCATCTCGCGCTGGAGCGCGTGTTCCGCCGCGGTGCCGCCGAAGATCAGCAGGACGGGCAGCGGTGGGGAGAAGAGGCAGAGCGACGGGCCATCGGCCCCTTCAGCATAGAGGCCATAGCGCCCACGGATACAGCGGCGTGGCTTGCGTTTGGCCTCTGGCCAGAGCGCGACCAGATCGAGCGGACGCAGGCCGAGATACTGGACGAACGCGAGCGTCTGGTGCGGCCAGAGCCGACGCCGTGGGCGCGTCTTCAGCAGCCGGGCGACCGGCGCGGCGAGCGCCGCCGCGCGTCCGCTGGCCAGCCGCCAGCCACCGGGCAATGAGGCCCAATGCGCGAGGTCCGTCTCCTGGCCACGCAAGCGCATGAAGCCACATGGCGTGAGCGCTTCGCTGGTGAATGTGTCGCCGTGTTTGCGGAATGCCACACTGGCATCGGTGGTGCCCAGCCAGAGTGGCATCACGAGCATGCCACCATCTTTCAGTTGCGCGACCCAGGCGGGGCTGAGGTCAGAGGTGCCCACCGTCAGCTCGATGCGGTCGTAGGGCGCGCCGTCGGGCCACCCACCGGCGCCATCGGCGGCTACCACCCGCACGGTGGGGTAGCCGGCCCCCTCTAGGTGCGCGCGCGCCTCATCGGCGATAACCGCGTCAATATCCACCGTCGTCACGCGCCCAGCGGGACCGACCAACTCGGCCAGCAACGCGGCATTATAGCCCGTGCCGGCGCCGATCTCTAGCACGCGCATGCCAGCGAACGGTTGAAGCTGCTGGAGCATGATGGCGACGATGGCGGGCTGCGAGGCCGAGCTAATCGGCGTGTCGCCATCGAAGTGGGTGGGCACGGCGATATCGGCATAGGCCTGATCGAGCGGCAGCCCCGGCAGGAAGCGGTGGCGCGGTACGGTGGCGAGCGCGCGTTCCACTAGGGCGTCGCGTAGCACGCCGCTCGCGCGCAACCGCTCGACCATCCGCGCGCGCAGCACGCTGGGAGGCAGACCAGACAGGCCCATGCCTGGTTCATCTGATACGTGTTGCTTGCTCATAGGGCGTGTCCATTTCTAGCCCTCGCGCATGCTGGAGTCCGCCCTGCCAGGCGTGATGGAGCGCGGTCACGGGCAGGTCGAGCGCTGGCGCGAGCATCAGCCGATCGCCGCCGACCACGCCCAGCCGCGCCAGTGGCACGCCCGCCTCCGCCGCGAGCGCGGCGAGGGGATCCCAGCGCGCTGGCGCGACAGAGATGACGATGCGTGAGGGCGCCTCGCCAAAGAGGAGCGCTAGCGCCTGGAGCCGCTCTGTGGGCAGAGTCAACTCGCCGCGCAGCCCCAGCCCCGACCACAAGCAACATTCCGCAAGGGCGATGCCCAGGCCACCATCGGCGCAGTCGTGCGCCGAGCGCAAGTGCCCAGCGGCGGCAGCCGCCAGCGTGAGCCGCTGCACCGCGCGCTCACGGTCCAAGTCCAGTTGTGGCGGTCGCCCGGCGATGGTCTCGCCCAGAGCCGCCAAGATGGTGCTGCCGCCGAGGTCAGCGATGGCCGACTCCCAGGCGCCGAGCAACCCCACGACATCTCCCGCGACCTGGAAGGCGCTGGGCGTCGGCGCGCGCCCTTCGAGCAAGCCAACCATGCCAACGACTGGCGTGGGATAGATAGCGTTGCCGAAGCTCTCATTGTAGAGGCTGACGTTGCCGGAGATCACCGGCGTCTCAAGGGCGCGGGCGGCGGCGGCCATGCCCTCGATGGCCTGGGTGAGTTGATAGTAGACGCCCGGCTTTTCGGGATTGCCGAAGTTGAGGCAGTTGGTGAGCGCGAGCGGCGTGGCGCCAGCGCAGACAAGGTTGCGCGCGGCCTCGGCCACCGCCAGCGCGCCGCCGTTGTAGGGGTCGAGATAGGTCAGGCGTCCGTTGCCGTCGGTCGTCAGCGCGAGATATTTGCCGGTCTCGCGGTCGGTGGCGTCGCGCACGCGCAACACGGCGGCGTCACTCCCCGGCCCGATCACCGTGTTCGTTCCCACCATCGTATCGTAGGTGCGGTAGACATCCGCGCGGCCACAGAGGTCCGGCGAGGCCAGCAAGCGCACCAGTGCCTCTCGCGGCTCAGGCAGTCTCTCGACCAGCGTAGTAAGGTCGAAGGCCCAGAGGTCGGCCAGTTCGGGGGGCATCACGCCCTCACGAGTATAGGT
>JADMIN010000303.1 GCA_015478575.1 Ktedonobacterales bacterium
CACATACGCCAAGGCGAGGGCCGAGCCGAGAATGGTCACGAGCACCGCCGCTGTGACGCTGCCAACTTTCTTGCCCGTCAGTTTCTCCGTGATGCCGTTGGCGGCGATGGCGATGATCGTGATCACGAGCAGGCCAATCAGGGTGATGGTGTAGCCACCCTTCGGGAACCCGGCGATGGCCAGATTGATGTACGTGGCGTGGGAAATCTTGTCCAACGCGCCGCCGTCTCTGGGGATGAAGTTGAGGTTCGGGATGGCCAGAAGAACACCGTGCATGTCTATGCGCTCCTTTGCCGAATACGACTGGCGGGGACGTTGCCCCGCGCGACGCCGAAGCCACCGTGGCTCCGTCTCCAAATCGAAGATGCCAGGTTCACGATGCCGTAGCGCCCTACAGGCCATCGCGGCTACCGATCGGCCATCCAATCACACGAGCGTAGCGCCCCAGATATCGCGCGGATAAGGCCTGCGCTCGCGCTCCAGCCAACGGAGGACACCGCCGGGCACGCCAGTCTCACTAGCAAAACCCATGCCGGGCAAGGTATCAGAACGGCCATCCCGCGTCGGCCAGATTCGCGCTGCTACAATCTCCCCTAGAAGCGCGACGAGTTGGACTCATCCACGCGCATGCAGAGGAAAGAAGGCGCAGACCGCGATGGACTACCGACGATTAGGGCGATCGGGCCTGCGAGTCTCGGTGATGGGGCTAGGCGGCAACACCTTCGGAAGGTATGCCGATGAGCGGACCACCGCCGCGATTGTACACCAGGCGCTCGATCTTGGCATCAACTTCTTTGATACCGCCGATATCTATGGTACTGGCACCTCAGAGGAACTGCTCGGGAAGGCGCTGCGCGGGCATCGCGATGAGGCGCTGATCGCGACCAAGGTCGGCATGCGGATGGGCGAGGGGCCGAATGGAGGCGGCTCCTCGCGCAAGCACGTGATGGAGGGGTGTGAGGCCAGCCTGCGCCGCCTGGGTGTCGAGGCGATAGACCTCTTCCAGATACACGAGTTCGATGCCGAGACGCCGCTGGAGGAGACGCTCGGCGCGCTGCATGATCTCGTGCGCGCCGGCAAGGTCCGCTACATCGGTTGCTCCAACTATCCCGCTTGGCGCGTCGTCCAGTCGCTCTGGATCAGCGACCACGAGCATCTGGCCCCCTTCGTCTCGGTTCAACCGCACTATAACCTGCTCCAGCGCGAGATCGAGGGCGAGTTGGTGCCATGTTGCCTGGCCTTTGGCCTGGGCATCATTCCCTACTTCCCGCTCGCCGCGGGCGTCCTGACGGGCAAGTACCAGCCGGGAGCGCCGCCGCCAGAAGGCACACGCGGATACAACAATCCACGCTTCACTCCGCGCCTAGAGCCGAAGACGCTGGAGGCCGTACGGCGGCTTGACGCTTGGGCGGGGGAGCGCGGCCACAATGTGGGTGAGCTGGCGCTGGCGTGGCTTGCGGCGCGCCCCGGCGTCAGCACGGTCATCGCTGGGACGACGCGCCCCGAACAGGTCGCCGCCAATGCCCGCGCCGCTGACTGGCACCTCACCGAGGAGGATTTACGGCAGGTGGAGGCGCTGCTGGCGAGTTAAAGCTTGCGCAGGCCAGCAAACGCGAGATCGAGCGTCTTCTTGCCCTTGGTGTCAAAGAGGACCTCGACGACCGTCGAATCCACCGTCTCTGCCACCTTGAGGACGAGGCCCGGCCCAAAGAGGCGGTGCGCCACCCTGTCGCCTGGCCGCACCGGCTCTGGCGGCGCATCATCCGCCGTGGTGGTGTCTGGCGCCGCTGCTGGCGCGGGCACCGCCACGGGCAGCCCCCAGCCAGCGGGAGCGGCGCCCGTCCTAGCCGCGGCGGACCGGTCCGCGCTGGCGCCGACCCCAGGGCGGTTGCCAGCAGGCTGGCCGCCAGCCGCGCGCGCGCGTGTGAAGGTGGCGCCGGCCCGCTCTGTGCCCGCGCCTTCGCGCACCTGTTGGCGCGTCGTCGTCACCAGATGGGGCGGGATCTCGGCGAGGAAGCGCGACGGCTCTTGGAACATGGCATTGCCACCGAAGAAGGAGCGACGGAAGGCGCGCACGAGGTAGAGCCGATGCATCGCGCGCGTGATGCCGACGTAGGCCAGCCGTCGCTCCTCCTCTAGCTCTTGCTGGCTCTCCAGCGAGCGCGCGTGCGGCAGCACGCCCTCCTCCAGCCCGGTAAGGAAGACCACCGGGAATTCCAGCCCCTTGGCCGCGTGCAGCGTAATCAGCGTGATGGCGTCGCGCTGCTGTTCCTCGTGTGCCAGGGTGCCGCTCTCGCCCGTCTGGGTGGTGTCCGATCCCCCCACCAACGCCACATTCTCCAAGAAGAGTGCGAGCGCGACGTCTGGCTCGATCTCTGAGAAGTCCTCCGCCACACGCCGCAGCTCCAGCACGTTCGCCCAGCGCTCCTCGCCCTCATCCGTGCCATCGCGCAGGTCGAGCGCATAGCCGCTGTGCAGCAGCAGGAAGTCAATGGTCTCCGGCAGCGCCTTCGCGTGCGCGACCCGCCGCACATCCTCCAGCATGGTATGGAAGCCCCCCAGCGCGCGCTTGGCCGTCGTGGCATAGGTCGGGTGGCGCTCGATGCTCCCCAGCGCCTCCCACAGCGTCAGCCCCTCGCGTTGCGCCCATGCCACCAACTCGGCATAGGTCTTTGGCCCGATCTTGCGGTTGGGCACGTTGATGACCCGCTGCAGCGAGACGGTATCCGATGGGTTGAGCAACAGCCGCAGGTAGGCCAGCACATCCTTGATCTCTTTGCGCTCGTAGAACTTGCGGCTGCCCACCACCACATAGGGCATGCCACCGCGAATGCATTGCTCCTCCAGCGCGCGCGACTGCGCATTCGTGCGAAACATCACCGCGCAGTCGTTGAAGACGCACTCGCCGCGCGCCTTGAGGCGGCGGACCTCATTGACGACGTAGGCGGCCTCTTCCTCCTCGTTATACGCCTCGTGGATGGTAATATGCTCGCCGCCCGCGCGCTCCGTCCAGAGGTGCTTCTCCTTGCGCCCCACATTGCGCCGCACGACCCCCTGCGCCGCGTCGAGAATGGTCTGTGTCGAGCGGTAGTTCTGCTCCAGCAGAATCACGTTCACCGTTGGGAAGTCGTTCTGGAAGTCACGCACGACCTGGGGAATCGCCCCCCGCCAGGCATAGATGGATTGATCGTCGTCGCCGACCGCGCAGATATTGCCGTGGCCTGGCACCTCTGGGGTGCCCGCCGCCAGCAGCCGCACCAGATCATACTGCGCCTTGTTCGTATCCTGGAACTCATCCACATGGATATAGCGGTATTTGTTCTGGTAGTAGCGCAGGATGTCTGGGTGCTGGCTCCAGAGTTGGTGGGTCAGCAGGATCAAATCATCGAAGTCCACCGCGTTGTTCTCGCGTAACAGCGCATCATAGCGCGCGTAGACCCGCGCGGCGATCTCCTCGATATACTTGTTCACCTGCCCGGCATACTGTGGCGGGGAGAGCAGGTCATTCTTCGCGCGCGAGATGAAACTATGGATCACCCGTGGCTTGAATTGCTTGGGGTCGAAATTCATCTCAGTGACGAGGATCTTCTTCACCAGTGATTGCTGATCATCGTCATCATAGATGGTGAAGTGGCTATCCAGCCCCATCATCGCCCCCTCAGCCTCGCGCCGCAGCACACGGGCGCAGATGGCATGGAACGTCCCCATCGCCACATCCTTGGCGTCCGCTCCGATCAGCCGTTCCAGCCGCTCCCGCATCTCTTTGGCCGCTTTGTTGGTGAAAGTCACGGCCAAAACATTCCACGGCAACACGCGCTTCTCACGCACGAGGTAGACGATGCGGTGGGTGATGGCGCGCGTCTTGCCGCTGCCCGGCCCAGCGAGCACCAGCACAGGCCCATCAGTGGTCGTGACCGCGTCGCGCTGCGGCGTGTTCAGCCCCTTCAACAGGTCACTCACCACCGCGCCCTGAGGATGGCTCTGGTCCTCGCTCATTCCGCTCGTCCTTCACGCATCACGGCACGCGCACGTCGCACCCCAACCGCCGCGTCAGCCCAACCTCCGTATTGTACACCATCCCACCGGCAGACAGGCCGACAGACAGGCCGCGCGACCGACCCACCGCGCGGAGCATGAGTGGGCGCGGCATGTCGTGCCACACACGATGGGGCCAGCCTCTCACTCACTCCCTCTGAGAGATGAGGCGTGCGACCGCGCCTCACGAGTGCGCAGTTGGCCGCAGGCGGCGGCGATGTCGTCGCCGCGCTCGGCACGCACACTATTGCTCACGCCACCCTCACGCAGCACCTCACGAAAGGCACGGATGACCTCGCCCGATGGGGGACGATAGCCAGCGGTCGTGGCATTCACCGGAATCAGGTTGACATGGCAGAGTTGGCGCAGGGGCGAGAGCAGCGCGGCCAACTCGCGCGCGTGCTCTGGCTGGTC
>JADMIN010000304.1 GCA_015478575.1 Ktedonobacterales bacterium
CCTCTGAGGAGAGCGCCCCAGCGAACCAGGGCGCTCGTGTTGGCTGCCATCGCATGGGATGGTGAGGTCAGCATCTCCTCAGTGTGCGGGTCCGGTCCCTACGGGTAGATGCCCCGTACGGCGGTCGCCTCGGCCACACGCGAGACAGCGAGCAGATATGCCGCGAGACGGAAGTCGCAGTTGGGCTGGTCCTCACACTTCTCCCGCACCGCGTTGAAGCTGCGCACCATGATGCGCTCTAGGCGGGCGTTAATTTCAGCCTCGGACCAGAAGAAGTGCTGGAGATCCTGCACCCACTCGAAGTAGCTGACGGTCACACCGCCAGCGTTGGCGAGGATGTCGGGAATGACAGCGATCCCGCGCTTGCGGAAGATGGCATCGGCCTCGGTGGTCGTGGGGCCGTTGGCCGCCTCGACGATCAGGCGGGCTTGGATGCGCCCGGCATTGCGTCCCGTCAGTTGGCCCTCGGTGGCCGCCGGGATGAGGATCTCGCAGGGCTGTTCGAGGATCGTCTTGCTGTCCATCGCCACCGTGCCGGGCAGGTCTTTGAGCGAGCCATGCTCCTGTGAGTAGCGCAGGGCGGTATTGATATCAATGCCGTGTTCGCTATAGATGGCCCCATAGACATCCGCCAGACCGACCACGCGGCAGCCAGCATCGTGCATGAGCCGGGCCGCGACCGAGCCGACATTGCCAAAGCCTTGCACGATCACGCGGGCGCCCTCCAGCGGAATGCCCCGTACGTGGCAGGCCTCGCGCGCGACGAAGAAGACGCCACGCCCCGTGGCCTCCATGCGGCCCTCGCTGCCGCCGACGGAAAGTGGCTTGCCCGTCACGACGGCGGGGATGGAATAGCCATGATGCATTGAATAGGTATCCATGATCCAGGCCATGATCTGGGGATTGGTATTGACATCAGGGGCGGGAATGTCGCTTTCGGGGCCGATGACGCCAGCGATCTCAGTGGCATACCGGCGGGTCATGCGCTCTAGCTCGGTGCGCGAGAGCTTGCGCGGGTCCACGATGACGCCACCCTTGGCGCCGCCGAAGGGGATATCCACCACGGCGCACTTCCACGTCATCCACATGGCGAGGGCGCGGACCTCGTCGAGGGAGACGTTGGCATCGAAGCGGATACCGCCCTTGGCGGGGCCGCGGTTGATGTTGTGCTGCACGCGATAGCCAGTGAACATCTCGACGCGACCATTATCCATGCGCACGGGGAAATTGACTGTCAACTCGCGCTTGGGCAGGCGCAGGATCGCGCGGAGTGCTTGGGGGAGATCGAGGCGCTGGGCGGCCGTGTCGAATTGCGTGACCGCCTGCGTGAAAGGGTTGAGCACCTCGGGTTCTTTGATTGCCATGGAAACACATCCTCCTGATGGTAGCCAGCGCTGGCCCGGATGGAGCACCGTTGCTCCCAGCCGGCAAGGGCCGTGACTGAGGCCGTGCATCGGCCTCCGCTAGGGCGCGCGAGCGTGAGGAGCACGCGCGCGCCGGGACGACGGGCAAGTGAGCGCGACCCCGGAACGAGCCGCGAACGTTCGCCTAGCTGGCTAGGTGCCAGGGGGGCGTTCGCGAGACGCATCTTCCCGTAGGGTGAGGGTGTAGAATGCGGCCTGCATCTCGGTCTCCTCGATACCGACCTGAAGGGAAGTCAGGGTATGAGCCTGCCCGCGCGCGCGCAACTCGACGGCGATGCGCTCAGCCAAGAGCTGCGCGAGCCGCTCAGCCGTCGCGTTGGGAATCGGGAGTGGAACGACGGACCACTTCGGGAGCAGGTAGCGCAGGTGCCCGCGCGCGGCCATCTCAGGCGAGGGCCGTGCGGGAAGGTATTCGAGTTCCCACGCATCACTCAACTCGGTCACCCGCAGGTGGGGATTCTGTAAGGGCAGCAAGAAGCGGTGGTCCCAGTCTTTACAGAGGACACGCACGATGTTTTTGAGCACCAAGAAGTCGAGGACGTAGCTCTCCGGCCCTAGCTCTCCCGCAACCTCCACCCGCACGCCGTAGTTATGGCCGTGAAGCGGCTCACAGTCGTCTTCGAATGTGATGAAATGCGCGGCACTGAAGCCGAGGTTGCCGCGCTCGATGAGTATCTTCCAGGACATTCGCGCCCCACAGACGCGCCTTCGCCGGCCAACCAGTGAGCCGAATAGACCTCTTCATGAGCCTCGCGGGAGATGGAGACCCATTCCATTCCCTTTGCACGCCATTCACTCGGTGCCATCACACCGCCCCATCACTCGTACCATTCCTCAGTGCCATCTGACCCTGGGGAGAGGGAAGTGGGCAATAGGGCGCGCCAAGTGATGCGTAGTCGTACGAAGCAAACCTTGTGCCAGAGTACGTAGATGAGCAAAACGTTTGCCAGGGAACGAGCGCATGTCGCGGCCAGATTATAGCATGACCTCATGCTCAGTACAATGCGCAAATGGACGTTTGGACGCTTGGGCACATCGTGTACCAGAAAGAGGATCGGCTGATGGAGTGTTCTTCCGGGGAGCGGCGCGCCTCTGGCGGACGAGCAGGACAGCCAACATGTCGGGCACAACGGGTTGGCACGCGGCTTGCGTAAGGGAGACGTAACCGCACTGGAGCGGCCCGGAAAGTAGGAGATGCGGGCACCGACGCTCACGTCATCTCTGGCAACGACCATTTCACAGGAGGAGAGATACCATGGGTATTGTGGCAATGCTGATTATTGGTGGCCTGGCCGGCTGGCTGGCAAGTGTCATGGTAGAGGGTGGTGGTCTCGGCGTCCTTGGCGATATTATCGTCGGCATCGTCGGGGCGTTCCTAGGCAGCCTGATCTTTGGCTTTTTTGGTGGTGTAGGCCTTACCGGCTTCAACCTGTATAGCTTCATTGTAGCGCTGGTTGGCGCGGTCGTCTTGCTCGTGATCGTGCGCCTGTTCACCGGCAACAGGGCCACGACCCGCCCGTAAGCGCCATCGGTCTTGGTGCCCCTCGTGTGGGCATGTTCGATCTGGCGTCTTCCCTACTCGTGCCCCCTGGCCACGGCCAGGGGGCACCTTGTTGTCTTGCCTGGCGCCTCGTCTATCGGCGCGCGAGCGCGGGAGCTGATCAGGGACACTAGCTCGCGCCATAGGCCAGAAGCAGGCGCGCCATGTGGCGCGTGCCCTGGATGAAGCGCGCGATGGAGAGACTCTCGTTGGGGGCGTGAGCAGCGGACTCTTCATCGCCGGGGCCGAGGGTCACGATAGGAGTGCCCAGGTGCTTGCGGAAGGCGTAGGTAGGACCAGAGCCGCCGACCAGGGGATTGATGACGGCGGGCTTGCCATACACCTCCTCGGCGGTGCGAGCGGCCAGCAGGACGAAGGGATCATCAGGCGGGGTGATGCCAGCACGCTCGCCGCCCAGGTAGACGATCTCCACGTCGCTGAAGCCCTGGGTATCGAGGTGCGCACGCAACTTGCGCAGGATATCCTCCGGATCTTGGTCGGGTACGAGACGGAAATCCATCTTCGCCATCGCCTCGCCGGGAATGACGGTCTTTGAGCCGAGGCCCTGCCAGCCAGCGCCGATGCCCGCGATGTTCGCTGTGGGCTGGTAGACCGCGCGCTTGTATTCGATGCCCGTGTGGCCGTTGACGAAGCGCGTCACGGCGTAGCGCTGGCGGGTGTAGGCTTCGTCGTCAGGCAAGGCATCGCGCAGCGCCAACTCGCCCGCGGTGGGTGGGCGGACGTCATCATAAAAGCCGGGGATGCGGATGCGCTCGTCCTCGCCTTTGATGGTAGCCAGGGCGCGCAGCAAGCGCCAGGCCGCGTTTGGCAGGTTGTGCGCCTCGCCAGAGTGCGCGTCACGCGCGAGGGTGCGCACGTGGTACTCGACATAGCAGATGCCACGCAGGCCCAGCACGACGCTTGGGCGCCCCTCATTATCCACTCCGCCGAACTCCCAGACGCAGGCATCCGCCGCCAGCAACTCGCGCTCGCGCGCGATGAAGGCTTCAAGGCTGGGGCTACTGATCTCTTCCTCGCCTTCCACGAGGAACTTCACGCGCGTGGGAAAGCCGCCCGTGATGGCGCGCACGGCCCGCAGGGCGGCGAGTCGTGAGATAAACTGTCCCTTGTCGTCACTGACACCGCGCGCATAGAGGCGCCCATCGCGCTCAGTCGGCTCAAAAGGCGGCGAGAGCCAGAGATCGAGCGGCTCTGGCGGCTGTACGTCATAGTGGTTGTAGCAGATAAGCGTCTTGGCGGCCGGGGTGCCAGAATCGGCGTAGACGACCGGGAAGCCGCTGGTGGGCAGCACTCGTGCCTCGAAGCCGCTGGTGCTGAGCAGTTCGGCCACCAGCGCCGCGGCAGGCTCCATCGCTTCGCCGCGGCTGGAGATGCTGGGGATGCTCGCCAGATGCTTGAGATCGGTGAGTGACTCGGCTAGATGTGCTTCGATATAGGCATCAACC
>JADMIN010000305.1 GCA_015478575.1 Ktedonobacterales bacterium
TCGCGTGCTCGCGCTGGAGGCGCCCGCCACGCCGGTGCCGGTCGTGGTGGACGCCGACCGCATCGGGCAGGTGGTGACGAATTATCTGACCAACGCGCTCAAGTATTCCGACGCGGACCGCCCGGTAAGCGTCAGCCTGGAGCGGGTGGGACCGCTGGCGCGTGTCCGCGTGCGTGATGAGGGACCGGGGCTTTCCGCCGAGCAGTGCGCCCGCCTCTGGGAGCGTGGCTATCGCGCGCCAGGCATCGAGGTGCGCAGCGGGACCGGTGTGGGCCTGGGGCTGGGCCTCTATATCAGTCGCGCGATCATCGAGCGGCACGGCGGCCAGGTGGGCGTCGAGAGCGCCCCTGGGCACGGCTCGACCTTCTGGCTCACCCTGCCGCTCACCGCAAGGGCGAGCGCCTAACCGCTGGCCACGGCTCGCCCTTCCAGACTCGACCTTCCACGCGAGAGCGCCACGCGACCGCCAGATTCTCCCAGCGGTCGCTCTCCGCATCCGCGCCCCTCTTTGCCCCCCTGCCCACGTGCCATCTTTGGCGTGCCGGTAAAATGTTCCCCTCAGTTCACGTCATATTGTCGTTGAGCGGATGTTGCATGCTGAGCGAGATATGCTATCGTAGAAATCGCCAGGGGAGCGTGCCCTTGAGACTATGACGTGGCGGCGGGCGAAGGAGAACGAGATGGCGCGCGGAACACGCCGTTCCTCTGGCTTCCAGCGAGCCTTGCCCCGTGGGTGGCGGGCCAATCCGTTGCGCCTGTTCGCGCTGGCGCGGCGGCGCCTGGGGCGCGGCGGCCCGCTGCTGGCGGCGGTGGGCACCGGCATGCTGGTGGCCGTGGTGCTGCTCTGCGCTGTGCCCCTCTACATCAGTCTTGGCTCTGATGCTCAACTGCGGACCGCGCTCAACGTCCCGCCCGCCGCGCGCGATATCGAAGTCCAGGTCGCGGCGCCCGAGATCTCGCCGACACTTGCCCGGAGTGTCTCCTCTCAGGTCGTCCAAAGCGCACCGAGAAGCGTCCAAGATTTTGCCCCCACCACGTCAACCTACATTGAAGGGCCACGTCTCGCGCTCAATCTGATCAACGGGTTGCCGGTGAGTCTGGTGGATTCGTTCATCGAGAACGACTATGTCCAGCTCTTCGCCTATGACCTGGCCCAGACGCGGCCGCATATGCGCCTGCTCGCGGGCAGGCTGCCCAGCGATGCCGTGACGAGTGGCGTGCCTGAGGTGCTGGCGACGCCGCAATCCGAGCTGCAAGTTGGCCAGACCATCTCGACGACGATCCTGGGCATCAATGATGCGGCGTTGACGGTGCGCGTGGTGGGGATCTGGTTCCCCCAGGATGAGAACGATCCCTACTGGAATGGCCGCTCGTTCCGTCCACCACAACTGACGGGCAATCCCCCGCCACCGACCATCTATCCCCTGCTGATGACGCCAAACGCCTATTTCGCCGCGCTGGGGCGACTCCAGCCCTCGCCGGGCATGATCCTCCACTATATCTTCTATACGCAGATCAACCGGCTGAACGCGCGCAATATGGGCGATGCCGTCGCGGGCCTCTACCAACTGCGCACCCAGATCAACAGTCAGATCGTCGGCGGCGACGAGTCAGGCGGGCGGACGATCACCTCGCGCGTCTCGCTGACGACTGGGCTGGATCGCATTATCCAGAGTGTGCGCCAGCAGTTTCTGCTCTCTGACCTGCCGCTCTATATCGTCGTGACGCAGGTGATCGGGCTGGCGCTGCTCTTTGTCATCGCGATGGCGAGCCTGCTCATCGAGAGTCAGGCAGGCGATATCGCCACACTCAAGAGCCGCGGCGCGGGGGACGCGCAGTTGCTTGGGCTGCTCACCGTGAGTGGCGTGGGTCTGGCCGCCGTGGCGGTGGTGGTGGGGCCAGTGCTCGCGGCGGCGCTGAGTCTGCTGCTGGTACGGCTGGGCATTCCGGCGGCGGCGGCGCTGGTCGCGGAGAATACCAATCTACGCTATCTTGTCCAGGCGGCGGTTTCCAGGGCGGTGATCGTCCCGGCGTTGGCGGGAGCGGCGCTGGGCCTTCTGGCGCTGGGAGTGCCGACGTGGCAGGCGGCGCAGCAAGATGTGTTGGCCTTCCGCCGTGAACAGGGACGTGAGACGCATGTGCCGCTCTGGCGCCGCACTTATCTTGATCTGGTGTTGGCGGCGTTCTGTGTGGTGGGCTATCTGGAGCTGAGTAGCTTCGGTGGGCTGGGCATCCGCGAGACGCTCACGCAGGCGGGCGCTGGCGGCCCGACGCTGTTGCTGCTGGCGGCGCCCGCGCTGTTGTTGCTGGCGGGTGGACTGGTGGCGCTGCGCCTCTTTCCGCCAGTGCTGCGCCTGGGCGCGCGCCGTGCGGCGCGTGGGCGTGGCGCCACCACGATGCTCGCCTTCGCGCAGCTCGCGCGCCACTCCGGTCGCTTCAACCGCTCCGCCTTGCTGCTGATGCTCGCCGTGGCGATGGGGATCTTCGCCCTGACCTTTGACGCCTCCCTGGGGCGCAACGCCGCCGACCGCGCGGCCTACCAGACGGGTGGCGACCTGCGCGTTCAGCTCAATCCCAATATCAATGGCACGGGGGCGCTGATCGAGGCGCAGCGGCAGTTCGCCTCGGTCCCTGACACCACCGCTGTGACCGGGATCATACGCACCGCCGCGCAGACGCCCGCGAACCAGGGCACGCGCCAGATTCCGCTGCTGGGCATTGATCCGGCCACCTTCGCCGCGGCGGCCTATTGGCGGGGAGACTACGCGGACCAGCCGCTCGCGACCGTGCTCACGAGCTTGCGCCAGCATACGACGGGCGGCACCGCTGGCCAGAAGGGCAGCCCCATCTGGGCGCTGGTCAGTCCGAGCTTCGTGGATGCGCTGCACCTCCAGATCGGCCAGCCATTTAGCCTGACCTCTCTGGATAGCTCTGACACGCTCACGCATTTTGTCGTGGGGGGCATCATCAAGGCGATGCCTACGCTCTTCGATACGGATACCGGCTACATCATCACTAGCGCGACGGATCTGCTGGCGGCGAGCGCCAGCATCAATGGCTTCGATACGCCGGTGAATGGCCCCAATGAATACTGGCTGCGCACGGCCAACGCTTCCGCCGATGCGAGCGTGGGGGCGAATCTGCTGGGCAACGCCGATCTCTTCGTCAGCACGGTGACGGCGCGGCGGGCGCTGACGCAGCGCTTCGAATCCGACCCAGTGGCGGCGGGCATGACGGCGCTGCTGCTGGCGGGGGCGCTGCTGGCGGCGGCGCTGGCGGTGCTCGGTGGGCTGGTCCAGGCGGCGGGGTCGGCCCGTCAGCGCGTCATACAGTTCGCCATCCTGCGAACGCTGGGCCTCAGCCGGCGCGAGTTGACGAACATCTTCCTGTTGGAGCAGTTGGTGATGTACGCCTTTGGATTGGTGGGGGGATTGCTGCTCGGCCTCGTCCTCTCCGGCGCGACGCTCCCCTACCTGGCGTTCAGCGCGATCCTGACCGATCCGACGCCACCGGGCATTCCGCCCTATGTGCTGGTGGTGAATGCGCGTGACGT
Source organism: Ktedonobacterales bacterium (assembly GCA_015478575.1). GTDB lineage: Bacteria > Chloroflexota > Ktedonobacteria > Ktedonobacterales > JADMIN01 > JADMIN01. The sequence goes on from JADMIN010000305.1 coordinate 3,554, forward strand.
GCTGCTCTTCTTCGCGGCGTTGGCGCTTGCCTTTCTGCTAGGGCTGCTGTGGCAGCGGCAGGTCGCCGTGCGTGTCGTGCTGGATCGCACGCTGCGGCTGGGGGAGGATTAATCGCCAGACAGCGCTTTCCAGCACGACGGGCGGGCAGGAAGGGGCATCGGAGGTGTGCGGAGAGGTGGGGCTAAGTGTAACTTTGGGCGGGGATTCTCCGTATTGTGGATAAGACCGGACCAGAGAAGCGCGCCAGGAATGGTCTGAGAATAGAGCCACCAGGCACTATGCTCCTCACGAGCGTGGAGGCGACCTATATGATGACATCGCTCCTGGCGCACACGCTGATCGTGGATGATGACCGCGAGATCCGCGCGACGCTTACGGCCCTCCTCAAGGAGGAGGGGTACCCGGTGGCGGTGGCGGGCGACGGCGCGCAAGCGCTGCCCATCCTGCGAGATGACCCGCATCCGCTGGTGGTGTTGCTCGACGTGATGATGCCCCACATGAGCGGCATCGAGGTGCTGCGCGCGGCGGAGGCGGATCCGCGCCTGCTGCGCAAGCGTGCCTATCTGCTGACGACCGCCAATGCCCACATACTCACGCCCGACTTCCGCGCGTTGCTCGCTCGGCTCGCCATTCCCATCGTGCCGAAGCCCTTTGATGCCGATCATCTGCTGGAGCTGGTCGAGCGCGCCGCTGAGCGGTTGAGGGACGATTAGCGGCGACCGCTGGAGATGTGGCCTGGCGCCCGCCCGCATCTGTCGCCGCCCACCGCGCGCGGCTGAGGAACGGGCGGGCAGTCTGGGTGGTGAGCGCGCCGCCGCTCATGTATGCCACGTTCACGTGTACGTGAACCTCCTTATTGACCGGTCACACGC
>JADMIN010000306.1 GCA_015478575.1 Ktedonobacterales bacterium
ACGGGGCATATGCCGACCAACTCGCACGAGCATCCTCTCTCTCATCCGCGAACGCCTGTTTACTATGACATACTAGCGGAGACGACATACTCAACGAGTTCCTTTTTCGAGGTGCGTTTGCGTATCGCGCGTATGTTGATATCGTGGAACCCTTGCGCCTCGAAGATCGCCGCATAAATCTGCTCAGTATGTAACATGACATCGTAGAACTTCGAGTTGCCAATGACGTAATGGATTCTCGCCTTGGGAGCCAACACATCGCGGAGGGACTGGACATGCCGCACGACATCTTGGAAGTATTTTGCGACATAGGTGCCCAGAATTTTACTGTGTGCCGTAATCTGTGCCACCGTCTCATGGAAGGTATCATGAGGAACTGAGATGGCCGCATCGGGTTTCCATGACATCAGATTACTCGTCGCGCATCCCCATGTCCCCCCAATCGCATGCCAGTCCAGTTCCCCTGCCTGGCGACCTGATGAAAGATAGCCAAGCCAATACATGTATGGGCGCAATTCCCGGATGTAACTCATGCGATTAGGATATGGCGGTGATGTCACCACCAGCGTGTAGCCTACACGTGGCAATGCGGCGGATAACGTGCGAGCATCGCCAAGGAAGGCCTGATTCTCGGTGGCGGTAAGAGGTGTTGCGGCGCAGTGAAGTATCGTATCCGCCACGCGCCAAAACACGGTCTCAAGAGGAATAGCCGGGGTATCTAGCAATACTGGGGCATCCGCATGCGCTGAATGTCGTTTAAAGGACATGGATTGATGTCCAAAGCTCACGGCAGCACACTCAATGGCCACGCGACAAAAGATCACTTTGAGTAAATCACGCGCGCCATCACGGATAGTCGCCTCTCGGATACGTGCCCAAACGCGAGCCAAATCATCGAGTGTTGCTGGTTCCCACCACTTACTGATAGCAAACAGCGGCGGAGTCCACTCGGAAACTGGCGCCTCTCCAGAAGTCGCGAAAGCGGCGTGAAGCGTGGTCTCCACATCGGTCACATCTTCTTGGGAGTAGACATGACACTTGACGTTCGCTAACCAGACAAGGAATGGGTTGATATCCACAGTATGACAGACCACTCCTTGTTGCGCGCACACCAAAGCCGTTGTGCCTGTTCCACAGAAAGGATCAAGTACAACCTCATCCTGTGTGCATGACCCAACTATCTCCTCAACCATATGGACAGAATACGCGGGTGTCAGGCGTAGCCAGCCATGACGCCCACGTACGAGATTCGCCTTAAAGGTCAGATGCTCTCTGCGACTTGAGGGGGGAGGTGTCCCCCCCAGATCAGGGAAGAGTGGCTGGGTGAAACCCTCTCTATTCTGCTTGGCCAAGTAATTTCTCCGTCACCAGGTCCACTTCCGCTTTGATCGCCGCTGAATTCCGGGCAAAGAATGCGGCTAAGTCGTAGCCAATCACCTCCCGGAAAAAGGCATAGGTACTCACAAGTGATGTGCCTGTCATGCTTCCTCTCAAGAGCAACCATCCTGCCCCGCTCATATCGCTTGGCAACAGCGGTATTGATCTGCGCGGAGAGCAAGAGCACGACTGGCAGATAGCCATAGGCATAAGCGTGGGAAGCGTTATCCACGTCAGCGTTCTGGCGTTTGGAATCCGCACTTTTATAGCCTTGGCGAATTTCAAACACCACACCATTGCGTGCGGCGTCACGCGGCTTGCTGAGCACAGCGGTAGCCGCTTCGAGCCATCTTTCCATGATGGGAGAGCGCTCAGGTGCGAGCGCCTGAAGCGGAATCCGCGCATCTAAAGCCAAGTCCTTAGCGGCGCCTCCCGCGGTAGTCAGCGGAAATATCCATCGCGCGTCTGCTTCACTCAAGGAAAAGCGGTCACGGATAATGTGGGTTAACGCCCACTGGCACCCGATTCCAATCTGGCGATACAGAGATGTGATACCTCCTCCCGCGCGATGGGCCGCATAGATCAAGGGAGAATTCAGACCAAACCAACTATAAAAAGCGTCTTCGCCATAGACCAGCTCAAACGTGGGAAGCGTCAGTCCCTCCTTGCCTCCCCGGCCAAACTTGGGTTTGAAATTCGCGCAGACCCGAATAGCCTGAAGGATGAGATCAAGATACTCGCGCTCCCCTGCCACCACGTGGTCTCCTTACCTTGGTCTCTGCCGCTCTTGGTCTGCTCATACTAACAGGGAGGTGCGGGCCTTCTTGCCCCGGCGTCCTCTTGGCCGTGTGGGCACATAGCGGGCACGCTTCCCGTCTGGCCCCCGCTTCTCGTTTTGCCCCTCGCGCGAGCGCCTTCGGTATCGCCTTCGGCATCGCCTTCGGTATGGCCCTTGGTCCGCCACTTCTTCCGCCCCGGGGCGGGGTCAGCGGATAGAGGGAGAGCGGTTTCTCATGCATACGCTTGGCTTGGCTTGCCTAGCCGGCCTGCCGGGCCGCTCCTAGGGACAGCCCATCTGATACGTTACAATAGCATGCTATTGACTACAGCGCCAGTCTGGAATTTCAGGCTCCTGTATTGGCCGTCGGCTAGCATGCCTACTCGCCTGCCACGCGCGCGGATTGCTCACGAAGACCCGCACCGTGTCGCAACCGATTGCCCGCGCATCGCGCAGCGCCTCCGCCGAACGGGGCATATGCCGACCAACTCGCACGAGCATCCTCTCTCTCATCCGCGAACGCTAGTAGTTGAGCCTGCTCTCGGTAGTAGAGTCGCTCCGCCTACCGCCTTCTAGAGGTATGGTAGTAGAGGGTGCCAGTGCCGGTGTGCATAGGCCTGCTGGCGCGTCGCGGAGTGACGCGCTCTGGCGAGCGGCGGAAGTCGCGTGCCCATTCGCCAACGAAAGGAGCCATCTCAATGCGCTCGCGCGACGCTGGCCTCTGGCGGCATCCCGATTTTCTCAAGCTCTGGGTGGGCCAGACCATCTCCCTCCTTGGCTCACAGGTCACGATGCTCGCGCTGCCGTTCACCGCCATCCTGGTGCTCAAGGCGAGCGCCTTCCAGATGGGAGTGCTGCGCGCGTTCCAGTACGTACCCGCGCTGCTGATCGGGCTGTTCGCAGGGGCCTTCGTGGATCGCATGCGGCGGCGGCCCATCCTCATGGCCGCCGACTTGGGCCGCGCCGCCGTGCTCGGCTCGCTCCCGCTCGCCGCGCTTCTCGGCGCGCTCAGCATGGGGTATCTCTACGGCGTGGCCCTGCTCGCGGGCGCGCTGACAGTCCTCTTCGAGGTGGCCTATCTCGCCTACCTGCCGACGCTCACAAGCCGGGAGCATCTGGTGGACGCCAACGCGCGCCTCGAGGCAAGCCAATCGGTGGCCAGTATCGCGGGGCCAGGGCTGGCCGGCTTCCTTGTTCAGGCGCTGAGCGCACCGCTCGCCATCGCCGCTGACGCCTTCTCGTTCCTCGTCTCCGTCGGCTTCCTTGGGCTGCTACGGACCCCTGAATCGCTGCCCGTCCCACCGGAGCGCCGCCATCTTTGGCGTGAGATCGGCGAAGGGATGCGCATGGCGTTGGGGCATCCCCTGCTGCGCGCTACGCTGCTCAGCTCCGGCATCACCAATTTCTTCTCCGCCATCCTCAACTCGCTCTTCGTGCTCTATGCCACACGCCAACTCGGCATCAACCCTGCGGGCATTGGGAGTATCTTCTTGCTAGCGAGTGTCGCTGGACTAGCGGGCGCGCTGGCCGCGGGGCGCGTTGCGCGCCGCCTCGGCGTAGGGCCGACCATCGTGCTGGCCGAACTCCTGATTGGCGTCGGGGCCGCCATCATAGTGCTAGCCGGCGGGTCGCTCGTGCTGACGATAGGCATCATCACCGGTGGCCTGGCTGTGATCGCGATCGGTGATTCGCTCTACAATATCAACGTCGTCAGCTTGCGCCAAGCGCTCATTCCCGATGCCCTGCTGGGGCGGGTCAGCGCGAGTCTGCGCTTCGTGATCTGGGGCGCGCAGCCCTTTGGGGCACTGCTAGGGGGCGTGCTGGGTGAGCGTTTTGGCCTCCGGGCGACGCTGGGCGTGGTGGCGGCGGGCTACCTGTGCGCGTTCGCCAGTCTCCTGGTCTCACCGCTGCGCGCGGTGCGCACGCAGCCAGCGACTGGTGACTAAGGCCACCGGCGGGCGACGAGAGCGCCAGTCTGGAACAGAGCATCCCCCCCCATCGCGCGAGCCAAACGTCGCACGCAACAGCAACAACGCGCGCCAGTCTGGAACAGAGCATCCGCCCCCCCATCGCTCCCATCCTCTCTGCCAACTCCTCTACCAGCGCCCGGAGCTTCCGCCCCCCTCCTCTTCCCCCCATCGGGATGGGCGTTGCCGCTGCCCGAAGCGTCCTCCCCCCCTCCTCCTCCCCCTTCCCTCGCCGGGTAGGCGTCCGGGGGGCTAGGTCCACACCCTCATCCCTCATCGACTCCCACAG
>JADMIN010000307.1 GCA_015478575.1 Ktedonobacterales bacterium
GAGAGAATGCTGTACAAGTGTCGTTCCAAGCGGAGAACAGGTCGAGCCGCTCTTCATGGTGGAAGAGGAACTCTGGTCGGAGGCGGAGCGGCCCATTCCCTGGGGGCTGATCGTGCCCCTGGCGGGCGCGCTGACCGCGGGGGCGCTGGGCCTCGCCCTCTGGCGCACGCGCGAACGGACCGCGCGCAAGGCGGAGCGCCAAGCCGCGCTGAAGGCCACCAAGCTGGCCTGGCGGCTTGGCACCCGGCGCACGAAACGCCTGGCCCGCCAGGCCAAGCACAGCGCGGCGGAGCAGCTTCAGGATGTCGTGAAGGCCGCGGCCAGTGGTCCACGAACGCGCCTGCGTTGGTTCCGGTGGGGCACACGCGTCGGGCGCGGGCTGACTGTGCCTAAGCTGCTCGCCAGCCAGGGAAGAGCGAGCGTCGGACTCCAACTCGCGCGGGCGAGAGCGGGCGTGCGCGAGCAGCTTCTCCGCATGCGCGCGGGCGCCGCTGACCGCGCCGCGAACGACGTCACGCTCCAGGAGGCGCCAGTTCAGGAGGTGCCTGTTGTCGTGACGCCAGCGCGCACATGGGCGTTCTGGCGCACTACCCCCGGGGCGAGCGTGCTGGATATGAGACAAATACCGTCTTGATCTCGCTGAATTCCTCGACGGCTTTACGTCCTAACTCGCGGTGGCCGTTGCCGCTCTGCTTCGTTCCCCCGAACGGCAGATGCGGCTCGGCGCCGGTCGTGCCGGCGTTGATATAGATCAGGCCAGCGTTGATATCGCGCATGGCGCGAAACGCGGTGCGCGCGTTCTCCGTGAAGATGGCGCAAGAGAGGCCGTAGATCGTGGCGTTGGCGGCACCGATGGCCTCGTCGTAATCGCGCACGGGGAGGATAGTCACGAATGGACCAAAGACCTCCTCCTGCGCGATGCGCATCTCGGTGGTGGCATCGGTAAAGACGGTGGGCGCGTAAAACGCGCCGCCAGCCAGTTCGTCATCGGTCAGCGGGCGCCCACCGGTCAGCAGGCGCGCGCCCTCGCTCACGCCGATCTCGGTATAGGCATGGACTGCCTGAACGCGCCCAGCGTTGACCAGCGGCCCCATATCCGTCTCCGCTAGCAGCCCATCGCCAATGCGCAGCTTCTCCGCCGTGGCCACCAGCTTCTCGGCGAAGGCGCTGGCCACCCGCTCATGGATGATCACGCGGCTGGTGGCGGTGCAGCGCTGGCCGGTAGTGCCGAAGCCGGCCCACGAGACGGCGGCGACGGCCTCATCTAGGTCGGCGTCATCCATGACGATGACCGCGTTCTTACCCCCCAGTTCCAGGCTACAGCGGCGCAGATCACGTCCGCACAGTTCAGCCACGTGGCGGCCGACCTCGGTCGAGCCGGTCAGCGAGATCATCGCGACGCGCGGGTCAGTGACCAAGGCATCGCCGAGGGTGGCGCCGGGGCCGGTGACCAGATTGAGCACGCCCGCGGGCAGCCCCGCCTCGCTCAGGATCTCGACTAGGTTGACGGCGGAAAGTGGTGTGTCGCTGGCGGGCTTGAGGACCACGGTATTGCCCGCGAGCAGCGCGGGGAGGGTCTTCCACGCCGGAATCGCCATTGGGAAGTTCCAGGGGGTGATGATGCCGACGACGCCGAGTGGCTGGCGTACCGTCAGGCACATCTTGTCGGGGAGGGCCGAAGGCACCGTCTCGCCTTCGGCGCGGCGCCCCTCGCCAGCGACATACTTGCCAAAGTCTATGGCCGTCCGCACATCGCCGATCGTCTCTTTGAGGGGCTTGCCCATCTCGCGCGTCATCTGGCGTGCCAGCTCTGGCTGCCGCTGCTCCAGCAGCAGCGCCGCGCGCAGGATGATCTCGCCGCGCGCGGGAGCGGGCAGCGCGCACCAGGCGGGCAACGCGGCCTCCGCCGCGGCGACCGCGGCGTCAACATCCGCCGCGGTCGAGCGCTGGAACGTGCCGATCAGCTCGCTCTGACGGGCGGGGTTGGTGTTATCAAAGGTTTCGCCCGACAGGGAGGGGCGCCACTGGCCACCGATATAGTTCAGATAGGTGCGCGGCGCCGTTGGGGCCTCGTTGCCCTCCGCCGCTGGGAATGCCGTCGTCGCCATCCGCTCGTACTCTCCTCCGCGCCATGCCCACAGTGATTGCCCACAGTGATTGCCCACAGTGATCGCCCGCCCAGGTGGGCGCACTCTTGGGAGTATAGCACAAGGGTTACGCGCGCAACGGCGCGGCGCAAGGGGGATGTGGATGCGAGATGAGGCGGCCCATCGAGGGGCGGCAGCCGCGCGGCGAGGGCAGCTCACTCCACACGCGGTCCCGCATGACTACCGTGCCGCCCTGATATGGCCGCCCTGATATGGCCGCCCTGATATGGCCGCCTGATATGTGTGCCCCACGTACGCGCTCAATCTTGCCTAGTAACGCGCGCTGGACGAGCGCCCGATGACGTGCGTGCGTGAACTGGTCAGCGCCAGCAGCATGAACGTGATCCAGAGGACGACGATTGTCACGATGACCAGCCCATGGATCAATCCGATGATCGTGGAGAACACAAAGCCAAGGATGGGAATCCAGCCGAGAATGCCCCCAAAGGAGCTGAGCACCCAGGCGACCAGGCTGAGGACGCCGAAGACCACGATGGACTGCTTGGCGTGCTGGCGCACGTTCTGGTTACGCTGCTCCAGGAGCAGCATGATGAGGCCACTCAGCCAGAGGCCAGCATAACAGAGCACCCGTTCCCAGCGCTCATCAATGCCCAGACTGGTGGGGCTGGAATAGTTGCGTGGTGTGTTGTACATCGCTCCGCTCCTCGCGTTGTCTCGTGCTTCAGCGTTTGCTCGTGAGTTGGCGGCTCGCTGGGAGCCGCGTCTCTTCCGCTCACTTTAGCCCGTCTCACTTTAGCCCGTCTCACTTTAGCCCGTCTCGCATGAGAATACGCGGGGAGACTATGCTGTGTTGCGCGCCACGGTATCTTCTCCGCCCGCTCTCCGCCCGCTTCGGCATTGGCGCCTCGCGGTAGTCGGGGGGCGGATGGCGGGGTACGGCGCTTGGGGCGCGGGTTGCGCTGGCGCTCAGGCGCTTGGCATGTGCTATCATGTGGAAGCGGGACGAGCGGCCATCGCGCGGCGTCGCGCCATGCGTCATGCCACATGCGCCAAGTCATGCGCCAAGAGCGATCGAACGCGCGGTCAGCGAGGGGGAGCAGGCACTCATGGGAAGTCTGGTCAGGCGCGAGCCGCTATCTGAGCGGGTGCGCGCCATTAAGCCATCGGGCATTCGCAAGTTCTTTGATATTGCCGCCACCATGAGCGACGTCCTCTCCCTCGGCATCGGCGAACCGGATTTCGTCACTCCCCGGCATATTCGGCAGGCGGCCATCCAGGCCATCCGCGACGGCGAGACGCACTACACCTCGAACTATGGCACGATGGCGCTGCGTGAGGCCATTGCCGACTATCTGGAGGGCCGCTACGGCGTGCGCTATGACCCGACGACTGAGATCATGGTCACGGTTGGGGTGAGCGAGGGCGTGGACGTGACGCTGCGCGCCCTGCTCGATGCCGGCGATGAGGTCGTGATTCCCGACCCAGGCTATGTCGCCTATGAGGCGGATGTCACCCTGGCTGGCGGCACCGTCGTGCCAGTGCGCACCTACGTCGAGGACCACTTCGAGGTCAAGGCCGCCGCCATCGAGGCGGCGCTGACGCCGCGCACGAAGATGCTCCTGCTTGGCAACCCAAATAATCCTACGGGCGCGGTCATCGCACGGGCTGAGCTAGAAAAGATCAGCGCGCTCGCCCAGCGTCACGATCTCTACGTTCTGAGTGACGAGGTCTATAGCCGGTTGGTCTACAGCGAGGAGCATAGCTGTATCGCCGCGCTGCCAGGCATGCGCGAGCGGACCATTCTGGCGGATGGCTTCTCGAAGGCGTACGCGATGACGGGCTGGCGTGTGGGCTATCTCTGCGCCCCCGCCCACCTGCTGGAGGCCATTCTCAAGGTGCATCAGTACGCGATCATGTGCGCGCCGACGATGAGCCAGGCTGCCGCGCTCCAGGCGCTGCGCTTCGGCGAGCCAGACGTGCGGCGTATGGTGGCAAGCTATAACCGGCGCCGCAAGCTGATGGTGAAAGGCTTCAACGCCATCGGCCTGCCCTGCTATGAGCCGCATGGCGCCTTCTATGCCTTTCCCTCCATCGCACGCACGGGCCTCACCTCGGAGGCGTTCGCTGATAAGCTCTTGCATGAGGAGCACGTCGCGGTGGTGCCGGGCAGCGCGTTTGGCCTGGGCGGCGAGGGCTTCGTGCGCTGCACGTACTGCACCGCGCGCGAGCGGATCGAGGACGCGCTCACACGCATCGGGCGCTTCGTTCAACGCTATTCCTGAGCGGTGGGGAACGCGTCCGCG
>JADMIN010000308.1 GCA_015478575.1 Ktedonobacterales bacterium
TCTACGGCTTCAAGTGGCATCTGGTCGTCAAGGACTAGGGTGAGCTGCTGGCCTGCTGCCTGACGCTGGGCAACATGGACGACCGCCAGCCGGTGCCGCGCTTGGTCAAACGGCTCTTTGGTCAGCTCTTCGGCGACAAAGGGTACATCTCTCACGCGCTGGCCGCATGCGCCTAGATCGCGCGCGCCTCGCGCTGCTCGCCGAAGACCGCCCGTAGCGTATCGCTGATCTCGCCCAGCGTCGCGTAGGCCTCCACCGCCGCGAGGATGCGCGGCAGCAGATTGGCCGTGCCGCGGGCAGCATCCTCCAAGGCGGCGAGGGCGCTCGTGACGGCCACGTTGTCACGGCGGTCGCGGAGCGCCGCGACCTTTGCCGCTTGGCGCCGCTCTACTTCGGGGTCCACCCGCAGGATGGGAATGGGCTGCTCCTCCTCCACCTGGAAGCGATTCACCCCGACGACGATGGCGCGCCGCTCTTCCAGCGCCTGCTGGTAGCGGTACGCCGCCTCCTCGACTTCGCGCTGGATGTAGCCCTGCTCGATGGCGCGCACGCTCCCGCCGAGTTCGTCAATCGTGGTGATGTATTGCCACGCCATCCGCTCCAGCGCGTCGGTGAGCGATTCGACATAGTACGAGCCGGCGAGCGGATCACTGGTATCTGCCACGCCGGTCTCGTAGGCCAGAATCTGCTGCGTGCGCAGCGCCACGCGCACGGCGTTCTCCGTCGGCAGCGAGAGCGCCTCATCGAAGCCGTTGGTGTGGAGCGACTGCGTGCCGCCGAGGACAGCGGCCATCGCCTGGTAGGCGGTGCGGACGATGTTATTGTCGGGCTGCTGGGCGGTGAGCGTCGAGCCAGCCGTCTGCGTGTGGAAGCGCAACAACCACGAACGCTCGTCCCGCGCGCCGAAACGTTCGCGCAGAATCCGCGCCCACATGCGCCGGGCCGCGCGGAACTTGGCGACCTCCTCAAAGAAGGCATTATGCCCATTGAAGAAGAAGGAGAGTTGCCCAGCGAAGCGATCCACATCGAGCGCGGCATCGAGCGCGGCCTGGACGTAGGCGATGCCATTGGCGAGCGTGAAGCCGATCTCCTGCGCGGCGGTCGAGCCAGCCTCGCGAATATGGTAGCCGCTGATGCTGATGGTGTTCCAGCGCGGCACCTCATCAGCGCAATAGCGGAAGAGATCCGTAATAATGCGCATCGAGGGCTGGGGCGGATAGATATAGGTGCCACGCGCGATGTACTCTTTGAGGATATCGTTCTGCACCGTGCCAGAGAGCGTGCGGATATCCGCGCCTTGCTCTTTGGCAACGGCGACGTAGAGGCAGAGCAGGATGGCCGCGGTCGCGTTGATGGTCATCGAGGTGGTGATGCGCTCCAGCGGAATGCCGTCGAAGAGGAGGCGCATATCCTCCAGGCTGGAGATCGAGACGCCGACCTTGCCCACCTCACCCTCGGCCAGGGGATTATCCGCGTCGTAGCCCATCTGTGTCGGGAGGTCAAAGGCGACGGAAAGCCCCATCGTCCCCTGGCGCAACAGGTAGTGGTAGCGCTGGTTCGATTCCTCCGCCGACGCAAAGCCAGCATACTGGCGCATCGTCCACAGGCGCCCACGATACATCGTCGGCTGGATGCCACGTGTGTAGGGATATTCGCCCGGATAGCCCAGCCGCTGTCGTGGATCCCAGCCGGCCAGATCCTCGGCGCTGTAGAGCGGTGCGATGGGAATCTCGGAGCTGGTGGTGAAGGTGGGCTGGCGCTCGCCGGAATGCTCGATGGCGCGCTGGTAGGTCGTCTCGCGCCACTGCTCGGCGCTCTCACTGGTAGGGTGGGCGGCTTTCGCCGCCGTGCTGGAGGCTTGCTGGGCGTCGTCGCTCATGGCATCGCTCTTCTTCCTCGAACCGTGGACGCACGGGTCTTCCACGCCATCGCGGCGCGTCGTGCTTCTCCCCCACAGGGTAGCACGCTCGGAGCACGTGGGGCAAACGGCACCTCTCCCCCTCTTCGCTCGGCCCTGGCCGCACGTCGGCACAGGCGGTCGGCATAGGGACTGGCCCAGTCAGCGCGGGCGTGCAACGCCGGTATGGCACGTGACGTAGATAGGAACGTGAGTACCCTAGAGCGCGACATCAAGACCAACACCACCCTCCAACTCGTCGTCATCGAGGGAGCGGGGCTACCCCGCGGCACGGCCTATCTCGCAGCCGCCGCGCTAGCCGCGCTTGGCTGTGGGCCGGGCGATGTCGCGCACATCCAGGGCAGCCGTGCCACGGTGGCGCGGGTCTTTCCCTGGCCGGCGGAGCTTCAGCCCACCGACGCCACCGCGCCAGCCGAGAGCGCCATCCAGATGGATGGCCTCGTGCGCCAGAATGCGGGGGCGGCCCTGGGTGATGAGGTGCTGCTGCGCGCGGTGACGGCGCAGCCGGCCATTAGCGCCGCGCTGGTCCCGGTGAATGGCACCGCGGCCCTCAGCGAGGTGGAGCTACGCTCGTTGGCGCGGGCGTTGCGCGGGCTGGCGGTGATCGCGGGCGATCTGGTGCGGGTGCCTGGAATTGGTTTCGCCGCGCGCGAGTTTCAGGTGCTCGCGACCAATCCCGCCAGCGCGGTCCTGCTCGAGCCAGGCACCAGCCTGCGCATCCAGGCGCCCGGCAGCGGGGGTGTGCCGCGCGCCAGCCACATCACCTACGAGGATATCGGTGGGTTGGGCCGCGAGCTGCGCCATGTGCGCGAGTTGATCGAGCTGCCGCTCAAGCACCCAGAACTCTTCGACCGGCTGGGCATAGATGCCCCCAAGGGGGTACTGCTCTATGGCCCGCCGGGGACCGGCAAGACGCTGATCGCGCGCGCCGTCGCCTCGGAGAGCAGCGCGCGCTTCTACAGCATCAGCGGGCCGGAGATCATTGATAAATTCTATGGCGAGAGCGAGGCGCACCTTCGCCGCATCTTTGCCGATGCCCAGAAGAACGCCCCCAGTGTCATCTTCCTCGATGAGATTGATGCCATCGCCCCCAAACGCAGCGAGGTCTGGGGCGAGGTGGAGAAGCGGGTCGTCGGGCAGTTGCTCACGCTGATGGATGGCCTGCGCGCGCGCGGACAGGTGGTGGTGGTGGGCGCCACTAATCTCCCCGACGCGCTCGACCCCGCGCTTCGTCGGCCTGGGCGCTTTGATCGCGAGGTGAGCCTGCATGCGCCCGACGCGCTGGGGCGAGCGGAGATCCTGCGTATCCATAGCCGCGATATGCCGCTGGCCAGCGATGTGGATCCCGTCGAGTTGGCACGTATCACGCCCGGCTTCGTTGGGGCGGACCTCGCCGCGCTCTGTCGTGAGTCGGCGATGGCGGCGCTGCGCCGCACCTTCCCACGCGCCGCGCTGACCAGTGCCAGCATTCCCACCGAAGACTTGCTCACGTTGACCGTGCGCATGAGCGACTTCGAGGAGGCGCTCCGCGGCATCGAGCCATCGGCGGCGCGTGCGGTCGCGGTGGAGTTGGCGCACACGTCCTGGGACGATGTGGGTGGGTTGGCCGAGATCAAGCGCACGCTCACCGAGATGATCGAGTGGCCGCTGCGCTATCCGGAACTCTACGCCGCGATGGACCTGGAGCCGGTGCGCGGTGTGCTGCTCAGTGGCCCGCCGGGGACCGGCAAGACGCTGATTGCCCGTGCGCTGGCGGCGGCCTGCCAGGCCAACTTCATCTCGGTGAAGGGGCCGGAGCTGCTCTCAAAATGGGTGGGGGAGTCCGAGCGTGGCGTGCGCGAGATGTTCCAGCGGGCGCGACAGGTCGCGCCTTGCGTGCTCTTCCTTGATGAGCTGGATGCGCTGGCCCCGGAGCGTGGCGGCGCGTTTGATGCCGTGAGCGACCGCATCATCGGGCAGTTGCTGACCGAGCTAGATGGTATCGAGGGGCGGCGGGGGGTGATCGTCGTTGGCGCGACCAACCGCCCCGAGTTGATTGACTCAGCCGTGCTGCGCTCTGGCCGCTTTGACCTCGTGCTGGAGCTTCCCCTGCCCGACCGTGAGGCGCGGCGCCAGATCTTCGCCATCCACACGCGCGCCCGCCCACTCGCATCCAACGTCTCAGTGGATTGGCTCGCCAAGCGCTCCGAGGGCCTGAGTGGCGCCGATATTGATGCCGTCAGCCGCCGCGCCGCCAACCTTGCGCTCGCCGAGTGGATGCGTGCGCGCGCCGCCAAAGGGGCGCCTATTCCCACGGCCAGCACCACCGGCCCACGTATCGAGGCACGCCACTTCGATGCCGCCATCGCCGCGTTGCGCCCGCAAAGCTGATGCCTCGCGCCCGCTTCCCTTTGTCGCGCACTGGTTCTCTTGCCACCCAGCCTGGCATTCTCCGCGTTCGCGATCGCGCCCATCCC
>JADMIN010000309.1 GCA_015478575.1 Ktedonobacterales bacterium
CGCCGCGCTGCGCGCCCTCTGGGAGGATGGCGTCATTGGCCCCGCGCTGGATCAGGCCGGTGGACCAGAACTACTGGTGGGCGGTCTCAGCGAGGCCGCGTTCGCCCGCGCCGCCCGCTATGCTGATGGCTATGTGCATGGTGGCGGGCCGCCCCGCGCATTCGCGCGCGCCGCCGACAAGGCGCGGGCCGCCTGGGGCGACGCGGGGCGTCCTCGCGCGCCACAGCTCTGGGCACAGGGCTATTTCGCGCTGGGCGGCGAGGCCGAGGCTGGCGCGCGCTATCTGCGCGACTATTATGCCTTCACCGGCCCGTTTGTTGAGCGCATCGCCACCGAGCTGCTGACGACACCCCAACAAGTGGCGCAGTTTTTGCGCGGCTACGAGGATGCCGGCTGTGATGAGGTGGTGCTGCTTCCCACCGTGGCCAACCTCGACCAACTTGAGCGCCTGGCCGATGTGCTAGGTGACCGCCCATGAAGATCACTATCCTCGGCGGTGGGCCTGCTGGCCTCTACTGCGGCCTCTTGCTCAAGAAGGCCGACGCCGCGCATCAGATCACGCTCATCGAGCGCAATCCCGCGGGCGCGACCTATGGTTGGGGCGTCGTCTTCTCTGACCGGACGCTGGCCGCCTTCCGTGAGGCCGACTACACGACCTATAAGGCGATTACCGATCACTTCGTCACCTGGGACGCCATTGACACCTACTATCGTGGCGAGCGCGTGCGTTGTGGCGGCCACGTCTTCGCGGGGTTGGCGCGCGCGCATCTGCTGGCCATCCTCCAGGCGCGCTGCCGCGAGTTGGGCGTGGATCTTCGCTTCGAACACGAGCTGCTCGATCTCGCGCGGGTGCCAGCGGGTGACCTGCTCATCGCCGCCGACGGCGTCAATGGTCTGGTGCGCCCCGCCCATGCCGCGCGGCTCAGGCCACACATCGAGATGGGCCGCGCCAAGTACATCTGGTTTGGCACCGACCGTGTGCTGGACGCCTTCACCTTTATCTTTCGTGAGAACGAGCATGGCTTCTTCCAAGTGCATGCCTACCCCTTCAGCGGCACGACCGGCACCTTCATCGTCGAGACCGATGAGGCCACCTGGCGACGCGCCGGGTTGGAAGGCGCCACCGAGGCCGAGAGCATCGCCTATTGCGAGCGCCTCTTCGCCGCCGAGTTGCGCGGGCATCACCTGCTGGGCAACCGCTCGCAGTGGATCAGCTTCGCCACGGTGCGCTGCGCTGCCTGGCACGACGGCCACACCGTGCTGCTGGGTGACGCCGCGCATACCGCCCACTTCTCCATTGGCTCCGGCACCAAGCTCGCGATGGAAGATGCCATCGCGCTCGCCAATGCGCTCGCGCAGTACCGCGAGGTCGAGCGCGCGCTCAATGAATATGAGTTGGAGCGCCGCCCAGCGGTGGAGGCCCTCCAACAGGCGGCGCGCGAGAGCCAGCGGTACTTCGAGACCATCGGCCGCCACACGCGGCTCGCGCCGCTGCCCTTCACCTTCAACCTGCTCAGCCGCAGCGGTCGCGTCACCTACGACGATCTGCGCCTGCGTGATGCCCGCTTCGGCGCGGCGGTGGACCAGTGGTACGCAAGCAGCGCTCCGCTCCCAGAACAAGCGGAGCGCAAATTCGCCGCCCCCTTCCTCCAGGTTGCGCCACCGCCCGCCTTTACGCCCTTCGCGCTCGCGGGCATGCGCCTCATCAATCGTGTCGCGCTGCCGCTGGGCGCGCCCGGGGATGCTGGGGATCCTGGGGATGCTCCAGCGGGTGCGCGCGGCGACGTGAAGGCCCAGGCTGCCTCCCCCAGTTCGCCCAGGAGCGGCGCGGGGCTGCTCCTCACCGAGCCGATGGCGATCAGCGCGGCGGGCCGCACCACGCCACGGCAGCCGGGCGTCTATACCGACGAGTGGCACGACACCTGGGCGCGCCACCTGAAGCGGTACCACCGCACACAAGCCAAGGTCGGCATCGTCCTCACGCACGCTGGCCGCCGCGGCGCCACGCGCGACGCCGGTGAAGCGCGCGGGGTGGACCGACCACTACGCGAAGGCGCCTGGCCGTTGCTCGCCCCCTCACCGCTGCCCTACACGCCGCACAGCCAGACGCCGCAAGCGATGGCGCGTGCCGATATGGACCGCGTGCGGGAGGATTTCGTGCGCGCGGCACGGCGGGTGGAGCGCGCGGGAGGCGACCTGCTGCTGCTGCATATGGCCCAGGGGCATCTGCTGGCCAGTTTCCTCTCGCCGCTGGCGAACACGCGCGCTGACGAGTATGGCGGCCCACTGGAACAGCGCCTGCGCTATCCCCTGGAAGTCTTTGATGCTGTGCGCGCGGTCTGGCCGCGTGAGAAACCGCTGGCCGTCGCGCTCAACGCCGATGATGGCATGCCAGGGGGCTTCACCGAAGATGAGGCGGTCGTCGTCGCTATCACGCTGCGCGAACATGGCTGTGATCTCATTCAGCCGTTCGCTGGCCACACCGTGCCAGACGCCACTCCCGCCTATGGGCGCGGCTTCTTGACGCGCGCGAGCGCCCGTATCCGCAACGAGGCGGGCATCCCCACCCTTGTGGGCGGATATCTCACCACGACCAACGAGATCAACACCGCGCTGGCTGGCGGACGCACTGACCTGTGCCTCCTGACACCACAGGCCCCCCGCGACCGGCCCTGACCCGCATGTTCCCCCGCATGTCACCCCCACGCGGCACACGCGGCGGCCCTGGGAGCGCCGCGCTCGCTGCTCTGCTCTAGCGCGCATGAACCCGATAACATGAACCAGGTAGCGGGAGGGGCACGAAGTCGGTATAATGAAATGGAGGCGCGTCCCGGAGCGGATGCGGTCTAACACGCGCATGTCACGAGCGGCGCGGCGCGCCCGCGACCACCATGACCACCATGACCACCATCCAGGCGACACGGACGATGCGGTGCCGTGTACGATATCTCAGGCAGCGAGGAGATTTTTCGCGATGACGTACGTAATTACCCAGCCCTGCGTGGGGGTGAAAGACGGCTCCTGCGTAGACGTCTGCCCGGTGGATTGCATCCATCCCGCGCCCGGTGAGGGAGATTTTGACGAGGCCACACAGCTCTATATCAACCCAGATGAATGCATTGATTGCGGGGCGTGCGAACCGGCCTGCCCGGTGACCGCCATCTTCGAGGAGAGCGCGGTGCCCGCGCAGTGGAAAGAATATATCCAGATCAACGCGGACTGGTTCAAGAATAAGTGATCTTGAGGAGCCGTGCGTGAGGCCCGCGTGCTAGAGGCATTCCATACGCACGCGGGTCATCCTGTTTGCGCGTCTGGAGTGCGCATCTGGAATCGCGATCGGGCGTTGCGTGTCGGAGGGAGTACCGATGGACACCGAAGATGGCATGCTCTGGATTGAGCGTGGGCTGGCCCTGGATGACCAAGAGCGCTATGACGAGGCGCTGCTCGCCTACGAGCGGGCCTTGGCACTGACGCCGCATGATGCGGCCGCCTGGTTCCTCAAGGGAAGCACGTTGCTCTCACTGGAGCGCGACGACGAGGCGCTCACAGCCTTCGAGCGCAGCCTGGCCATCAACGAAGATGAGGCCGATGCGTGGGTCGGCAAGGGGCACGCGCTGGCGGGACTGGAACGCTATGATGAGGCGCTGACGGCGCTGGAGCAGGCACTGGCGCTCGATCCGACCGACGCGCTGACGTGGGTCGCCCGTGGCCACAGTCTGGGCGGGCTAGAGCGACACGAGGAGGCGCTCAAAGCCTACGAGCGCGCCAACACGCTCGATCCCGACGAGGCCAGCGGCTGGACCGGCAAAGGGGATGCCCTGGCCGACCTGGGGCGTTTCACGGAGGCCCTAGCCGCCTATGATCACGCGCTGCGGCTCGATGCGGAAGATGCCGATGCCTGGATCAAGCGTGGCGATGCCCTGGGCAGCCTCGACCGCTTCACCGAGGCGCTGGTGGCATTCGATCGCGCGCTGGCACTCGATGCCGATGAGCCAGAAGCCTGGGTGGGCCGGGGCGATGCGCTGAGCGATCTGGAGCGCCCCGCGGAGGCGGTGGAGGCCTACACCCGCGCGCTAGCGCTCGACCCCACGCAGTCCGAGGCCTGGAATGGCACGGGCGACGCCCTGGCCGATCAGGGCAGTGAGAACGAGGCGCTCGCCGCCTATGACCGTGCGCTCGCCCTAGACCGCGAGAGTGCGCGGGGGTGGAGTGGCAAGGCGCTCATCCTGAGCCGACTGGAGCGGCATGAGGCGGCGCAACAGGCCTACGAGCGGGCGATCACGCTCGATAGCGACAACGCCTTGCTCTGGACCTTTTCTGGGCACAATAGCGCCGCGCTGATGCGCAACGAGGCTGCGCTCGCCGCCTACGAG
>JADMIN010000310.1 GCA_015478575.1 Ktedonobacterales bacterium
GGCGTGGACCGCGCAGGTCTTTCGGCGCTTTCCCGATCGCGGCTGGGGGCTGAGCAAGCTCTTGGGTATGCTCGCGCTGGCCTATCTCGTCTGGCTGCCCGCGAGCCTGCGCCTCCTGCCGTTCGACCACTGGGTCGTGGTCGGCGCCTTCCTGCTCTTAGGGATGGTCGGCGCGGCGCTGGCGTGGCGGCGCCGCGTGGAGTTGCGCGCGTTCATACGCGAGCGGTGGCGGCTGCTGGCCATCTGCGAGGCCGCGTTCCTCGGCGCGTTCCTCGTGATGACCTGGGTGCGCGCGCGGAACCCCGACCTGTGGCACATCTACCACGGCGGCGAAAAGCCGATGGAACTGGCCTTCCTCAACGGCATGCTCCGCAGCCGCGCGCTGCCCCCTCTTGATGCCTGGTTTAGCGGCGGCTACATCAATTATTACTACTATGGCCAGTATCTCTTCGCCGTGCTCATCAAGCTCACAGGCATCGCGCCAACCACCGCGTTCAACCTGGCGATTCCGCTGGTCTTCGCCATTGCCTTCACGGCCGCGTTCTCGCTGGTGGCGGGCCTCACGCGGCGCTGGTGGGCGGGGCTGGTGGGCGGCGCGGCGTTGGTGGTAGTCGCGAATCTGGATGGCCTGGCCCAGGTCATCGGCCAATGGCAGGCGGTATGGGCTGGGCAGGTGCCTGCCGCCTTCGACTACTGGCGCAGCAGCCGCGTCATTCCCTTCACCATCAACGAGTTCCCTTCTTGGAGCTTTCTCTATGCCGATCTGCACGCCCACCTGATTGATCTGCCGGTCGTCGTGCTCATCATCGCCGCCTGTGCCTCGCTGCTGGCGACCGCGCGCGCCGATGGGGGCCGCTGGCGTCCCGCCGTGCCGACGCTCGCCGTGTTGGCGCTAGCGGTGGGCGCCGTATGGGGCATTAGCACGTGGGATGTGCCGCTCAGCCTTGTGCTTGTGGGGATGGCGCTGACCTTGCGGCCCCTGCTGGGCGAGCCGCCAGCGGCCTGGCGCGGGCTAGGCGCGTGGTTGAGCTGGCCGCGTGTCCGCGCCTATGGGAGCGCGCTCGCGCTCACGCTCGTGGGGGCCTACCTGCTCTACTTTCCGTTCCACGCCTCCTATGCCCAGGTAGGCGTCTCCGGGCTGGGACCCGTCACCACGCCGACCGATCCTGGCCAATTCGTGACGCTCTTCGGGTTGTGGCTCTTCCTGACGGCCAGCTTCTTCTTCGTCGAGTTGCGCGATCACTGGGAGCGGGCGATCACGACACGCGATCCCGCCGCGGCGGCGGAGGCGAATGCGCGGCTCTGGCTGCTGGCCGGTGGCTACGCCGTGGCGCTGCTGCTCGCCTACCGGATCAGCGTAAAGTCGCTCCTGCTTGCGCTGCTGCTCCTCGGCCTCTTCCTCGCGTGGGATGCGCGCCGCTCGCCCGCCAAACTGGTCACCTATCTTCTGCTGCTCCTCGGCCTGGCCGTGGCCTACGGCGTGGAGGTCGTCTATATCCGCGACTTCCTCGATCAATCCCCCTACGAGCGCATGAATACCGTCTTCAAGTTCTACTACGAAGTCTGGATCTGCCTCGCGCTCGGCAGCGCGCTGGCGTTCACCTACCTGATCGCGCGCATCTTCGGCGACGGCGCGCCTCCAGCGGAGCGCGACACGCCGCTGGTGGATCCCCCCGCTCCCCCGCTGGATGGCGGCCCTAGCGCCGAGCCATGGCCGCGAGCCAGCTCGGCTCGGGGAGCGCTGCTCGCGCTCTGGCTCGGCGTGCTGCTCGTTCTGGTCATCGGCTCATCACTCTTCCTCGTCTATGGCACCCAGGCCCGCGTGGCCGAGCACGTGACCTGGGCCGCGATTCAGCCGCCACCCGGCGGCATCCAGCCGCGCGGGCTTTCTCTGGATGGCATGGCCTACATGCGCGGATGGTACCCCAGCGACTACGCGGCCATTACCTGGATGAACGACCACATCGCGGGCGACCCCACCATCGTCGAGGCCACGAATGGCCCCTATCAGTGGTATGGGCGCGTCGCGGAATATACCGGCCTGCCGAGTGTGCTGGGGTGGAGCGACCACGAGGCGGAGCAGCGCTACGGGCCACAGGTCTACGCGCGCCAGACAGATGTTCAGGCCTTCTACGCTGGCACCGATCCGAGCGCGGCGCTCGCCTTCTTGAACTTTTATGGCGTGCGCTACGTCTACGTGGGTGAGCTAGAGCGGACCTGTTTCATGACCACGGGTCAAGAGAACCGATGTGTCCCCATGACGCCCGCCGCGCTCACGAAATACGATACACTAGAGCGAAGTGGCGCGCTCCGCACGGTGTACCGCGCACCCGGTACAGTTATCTATCAGGTGGTTCGTTGATGCGTGAGACCTTTACATGGTGGCTGGCGCTGGAGCTACTCGGCATCGTCGGGCTGCCGCTGGCCGCTGTGCTCTTCGCCAACCTGCCTGATCGCGGCTGGGCGTTCGCCAAACCCTTGAGTCTGCTCGTCGTAGGCTGGCTGGTGTGGTTCCCCCTCTCGATCGTCACCGCGCTGCCGTTCAGCCGCGTGTGGATAGTCGGCACGTTCCTCGCCTTCGCGGCGGTCAATCTCTGGCTGGCGCGGCTTCCGGGCGTGCGCGCGTCACTCCGCCATCTCCTCATGCGCTCACGCGGCTACATCCTCACCGCGGAGGCGCTCTTCGCTGGCGCTTTCGCGCTGATGGGCTGGGAGCGCTCGTTCACGCCCGGCGCGGTGGATACCGAGAAGTTTATGGATCTCGCGTTCCTCTCAGCCATCTGGCGCGCGCCACACTTGCCGCCGCCCGATCCCTGGCTGAGCGGGCAACCGATCAACTACTACTACTTCGGCCACTACTTGCTGGCGCTGGTCGCCAAGGCGCTCGACACGCCGCCCGCGTTCGCCTTCAACCTCGGCATCGCACTGATCTTCGCGCTGGCGGCTGTGGCCATCTTTGGCGTGGCGGCGAATATCGTCGCGGCGGCACGGCGTGGCGGCAGCCTGCGGTGGGCGTGGCTGGCCGGTCTTCTCTCCGTCGCGCTGGTGCTCGTGCTGGGCAATCTCAATGGCGCGCAAGTCTGGTGGCGCGAGGCCACGCTGGCGGCCTCCGCACCTCATGCCATCATCACCAACCCCTGGGGATGGTGGCTCCATCGCGACCTCTGGCCACAGTACAATTGGTGGTTCCCCTCGCGCGTCATCCCCAATACCATCAACGAGTTCCCGGCGTTCAGCTTCGTGCTGGCCGACCTGCATGCCCACGTGCTCGCGTTGCCGTTTGTCACGCTGGCCGTCGCGCTTGCGCTCAACCTGCTGCTCGCGGGTGGGCGCGGGCCGCGCGCGTTTGGCGACAGGGCGGCGGGCTTGGTGGCACTGGGCGTCTCCGCCATGGTGCTTGGCTCGCTCTACGCCATCAATGGCTGGGATCTGCCAACCTATCTAGGGCTGGCGGTACTGGCGCTGGGCATCCAGCAGTGGCTGACGCACGAGCGCCACTGGAACGCGACAACGCTGCTCGACTTGGCCGCCGCCGTGGCCCCGCTGGTGATCCTCAGCTTCCTGCTCTACCTGCCTTTCTATCGCGGCTTTACCTCGCCATCACAGGGCATCGGCCTCGTCCCCTTCAGCGTGCGTTCGCCCATTGGTGATGAGATTGCCATCTTCGGCCTGCCCGCCTTCATCCTGCTCTCGTTCCTGGCGGTGCGGCTGGCGCGCTGGGCGGGCCATACGTCGGCGGGAGACGCTTCCTCCGCCAGCGGGGCGCCTCCCAGCGGCGCGCAGTGGCGTGTGGTGTTGCTAGTGGGCGCGGGCGCGGGCGCACTGCTGACGCTGACACGCCTGACGCGCGGCTTCGCTGGCTGGACCACCCTCTGGGGAAGCCTGATCGTGCTCGCATGCGCGGCGCTCGCGCTACGCCACCTCGGCGCCCTCGCACCCCATGCGCTTGCGGGGGATACCGCTTCTCCCCCCGCGGTGGAGGGACCCCGCTGGCGCGATCGGGCAGAGATCTTTGTCTATTGCCTGGCGGGAACCGCGGCTGCCCTGCTGGTCACCTGTGAACTGATCTATCTGCGCGACATCTTCGGCGGCGGCGCGTCCTTCCGTCTGAATACGGTCTTCAAGCTGTATTTTCAAGTATGGCTGCTAGCCGGGCTAGCTTCCGGCCCCGCGCTGATGTGGCTGGCCAGCGCGGCGCGCGCCGCACTCGCGCATGTGTGGGCGCCCACCGTCGCCACCACCATGGCCGCCACCGGCACAGTGAGTGGCCGTGCGGTCGCGCGCGCGGCCTCGCAGGGAGAGTTGGCCGCGAGCGGTGTCCAGCGCCGCGC
>JADMIN010000311.1 GCA_015478575.1 Ktedonobacterales bacterium
ATGCAGAGGCCGCCCTGTTCCTTGATGGCATCAATCGCGCCTTCGACGTGCGTGAGGAACTTCACGCGCCGGTTCATGAAGAGGCCGAGGAAGTGGCCCTGGCGCGCGGTGACCTCGCAGCCCCAGATGAGCTGGATATCCCACTGCTCGCGATCTATCAACTCCTGCACGTGCTTGGCGCCCTCGAAGTGGTCGTGGTCGGTGACGGCGATGACCTTCAGCCCACGGCGTTTGGCGACTTCGAGGACGCGGCGGGGGCTGGCGGTACCATCGCCCAGATTGGTGTGCAGGTGCAGGTCGGCTTTGGAGAGGCCCAGCCCGCCCGCGGCCCGCGGTGGCTCTCCCCCTGTGGTGGGTGTGATCGTCGGTGTCTGGTCCATGGCGGGGCGCCTCTGTCCTTTCGCTGTGCCATCAGCCCGGCGGGGTCATGATGGTGAGATAGGCGTGCGGTCGCCCGCGCCACCCCCCAATCGTCTCAGGGAGACGGTCCCGCCGAAGCGCGCCTCGCTCTCAGTGCGCGGGGCCTCGTCCCCCATCGCCACGTCACACCCATCTTCGCGCGCCATCGGGCGCCCTCAGTTTATACTACATGACGGACTCCTCTGGCGCAAGCGTCGCGGCGAATGGTGGCCTCTCTCCTGGCCCCTTTTGGCGCGCGGGAAGCGCGGCCCCGAAGGGGCGGCGGGCCGCGCTGAAGGGGCCAGCGGCTTGGCGCAAGCGGCGGCGAATAGCGCTTGACATCGGGTCGGCTATAGTCTATGATAGTGGCGTCGTCAGCAGTGATGGCATCCCGCCAAAGTGGTGGAATCGGTAGACACGCAACGTTCAGGGCGTTGTGCGCGTACGCGCGTGGGGGTTCGAGTCCCCCCTTTGGCACCATCCGGAAGGGTCGCATAGTCGGTCTAGTGCGGCGGTTTGCTAAACCGCTGAGCGGGGTTTCCCGCTCCGTGGGTTCGAA
Organism: Ktedonobacterales bacterium; assembly: GCA_015478575.1. Taxonomy (GTDB): domain Bacteria; phylum Chloroflexota; class Ktedonobacteria; order Ktedonobacterales; family JADMIN01; genus JADMIN01. The sequence goes on from JADMIN010000311.1 coordinate 959, forward strand.
TCCCACCCCTTCCGCCAGAAAGCCGCATAAATTGCGGCTTTCTTCGTGTCGTTGATGTGCGGCCCGCCGCCTAGTATACCCCTCACGCCCCTCCAACTGGCCTTATTTGGCGGCAACAACGTGTGGCGCTCCTTATGAGGCGTCATGAGGCGTCATGAGGCGTCACGGTGTTGGTCATACTCTTGGCGCAAGCGTTCGAGGACCCACGTGCGAATCAGCGTCGCCTTCTTCAAGCCGCGCTCGTGTGCGAGGGTTTCTAACGCGCGGTCACTCTCCTTATCAAAGCGCACTTGGACGTTCTCGGTATAGTTGCGTGTTGAGCGTACGGCGACAGGGGTCATCTCCGCTTCAATTTCCGCTGCGCCGGTGTCGTGCGTATCCCACCACTCAGCTTCTTCCTCATAGCTCTGAAAGGCAGGAATAGCTCCGTGGGCTTTGGTCGGGTACTTCAGGTACTTACTCACTTTCATGGCTGATTTTCTCCTCTTTCCATGCGGTGTACCGTCGCCGTTCCTGTCGGTTGGGTGGCTTGGCGGTGACAGGGTAGAAGCTGCCACTTCCCTGTGAGGCGAGAATGATCGCCAAAAGCCTCTTGCCGTCGGCTCTGGGGCCGATGACGCGCAGGCGACCCTCTTTGGTATCCTCTCCCTTGAGCCATTTGGGGTCGCCATAGCACACGTCTTCGACTTCTTCCCGCGTGCGGTGATGGCGCTCCCAGATATGGGTATCATTGATGCCTGGCTCCCAGATAAACTCTTGAATATCAAGTTCTGCCATGCAATGAATTGTAATGAATTAGCATGCAAATGTCAAGCAGGTGAAACGGAAAGGCGACGGAGTGGAGAGGACGATAGGTAGCCGCCTACATGGCTGGTCGGTAGGTCGCCCAGGGTGGCTGAGGCTTGATTTTCATGGCGCGGCATGATACCGTTATCTCTTGGGGTTACATAGTTGCCCAAAGAAAGTGAACGCAGTCGTTCACAGCCGAGATGGGGATACGGAGGCGCCAAGAACATCTATGCGGAAAGACAGCTACGAGAGCATGTTGCGCGCTGTTGGCCAAGTGCTCGATCACGCTGAAGCGCAGAGCTTCACCATCCGAGCGATGGATGATGGCTTGCGTGTCGAGACCTTCGACGGTGAAGGGAACCCGCGGTATACATTCCAGTTTGGCGTACAGGATCTTGTAGAATTGCTTGCCTGGAGCGCGCGCGAGCCAGCGGTGCCATCTTACGTGCGCACGGGGGACGAAGGCACACTTGAGACGTTCCTCGCGCGGCACACGCGCGAGTTGGTCGGCTCCCACGGCTGATGTGGCGCGCGTCGTCCTAGCGTTCGTTGCGTTGGCCGGAGCGGCTGAGGCTACCACGGGATTCTGCCTTCACTGAGGCAGGTCCCGTTTTTCTTGCGTTTGCCCGTGCCGTTCGTCTCTAGTGTTGGGCACGCCACGCGCGGGACCGCGCTCGCTGGCAGACGACGTTGCTGGCAGACGACGAGGCGCATTGCATGCTCGGATGCGCCGCGTCTATAATGGCGGTACCGCCTCTGCGCGGGCGGCTGGCCCACGGGCGGCTGGCCCACGGGCGGCTGGCGAGGGCGCCGAAGCCGTCGCGATGGCGGCCACGTCCCCTGGATGGGTGTCCGCGCACAGCGGGCCACGGCTCATGTGTTTGTCACCGACTCGTTCCCTGGCGCCGTGTGCCAGGTACGCGGCGCATCACACTAACTCGCATGATGGATAAGGGCGGAGCAATGCCTGCGAAGCGATCACAGAGCGGACACAATGGCGCCGGTGGCGGTGTACCCGCCAGCCGGCATAAGGCGACCAGCGGCGCCCGCGCCCGCGCGACCTTCTTGCGCTATTTTGAGGAACAGGGCCACCTCGTCGTGCCAAGCTCCCCACTCATACCGCGCAACGACCCGACCGTGCTGCTGACGACCGCGGGGATGCAGCAGATGATCCCGTATTTTCTGGGGCAGGAGCCGCCACCCCGCGTGCGTCTGGCCTCAGCGCAGAAATGCTTCCGCACGACGGATATTGACGCGGTCGGCGATGCCTCGCATCTGACCTTTTTTGAGATGCTCGGTAACTTTTCGGTCGGCGACTACTTCAAGCGCGACGCCATCGCCTTCGCGTGGACGCTATTGAGGGAGGGCTATGGGCTGCCCGCCGCACGACTCTTTCCCACCGTTCATCCTGAGGACGACGAATCTCCGCGTTTCTGGCAGGAGGTGGCGGGTATTCCAGCGGCGAACATCACGCGGCTGGAGGATAATTGGTGGGGGCCGCCAGGCGCGTCAGGTCCGTGTGGGCCGGATTCTGAGATCTATTATGACCGTGGGCCGGAGCATGGGTGTGGTGCGCCAGACTGCGCGCCGGGCTGTGAGCGCTGCGAGCGCTACCTGGAGATCTGGAATCTGGTGTTCATGCAGTTCTATCAGGATACTGATGGGCATCGCACGCCACTGAAGAAGAAGAATATTGACACGGGCCTAGGCCTTGAGCGGCTTTCGATGGTGCTCCAGGGCAAAGAGAGCGTCTTTGAGACGGACCTCTTCCGCCCGATCATTGACACGTTCGCGGCTCTGGCTGGGACGCGCTATGGCGAGCGGGAGGACTACGATCGCTCGCTGCGTGTCATCGCCGACCACGGGCGCGCGCTGGTCTTTCTGGCGGCGGATGGTGTGCGCCCCAGCAATGAGGGCCGCGGCTACGTCTTTCGCCGCATCCTGCGCCGGGCGGTGCGTCATGGGAAGCTGCTGGGGCTGGAGCGGCCTTTCTTGGCCGAGGCCGCTGATACGGTGATCGAGCGTATGGGTGGGCACTATACGGAACTGGTCGAGCATCGGGAGCAGATCGCGGACGTGCTGACAGTCGAGGAGCGCAAGTTCAGCCAGACCCTCGCCGTGGGACTTCAGTTGCTGACCCGCGAGTTGGAGGATTTAGGGCGTCTAGGCGTCTCGATGGTGCCTGGTGAGGTCGCCTTCAAGCTCTACGATACGCACGGCTTTCCTCTCGAGTTGACCGAGGAGGTCGCGCGTGAGCGCGGGATGACGGTGGACCGCGCGAGCTACGAGCATGCCATGCGCCGCCAGCAAGAGCAATCGCAACACCTCGATATTTTTGTGCGCGAGCGAGAGGAGGAGGCATGGACGCGGATCAGCAAAGGCCTGCCGGCCACCGAATTCACGGGGTACGAAGGCACGACCGGCAGCAGCGAGATTCTGGCGATTTTGAGCGACGGCGGCCCAGTGAGCGAGATCAGCGCCCCGCAAGAGGCGGCGCTCGTCCTGCGGGAGACGCCGTTCTACGCGGAGGCGGGCGGCCAGATCGGCGACCAGGGCGAGATCGGCGGCCCGA
>JADMIN010000312.1 GCA_015478575.1 Ktedonobacterales bacterium
TCTGCCGCGCGGCTGTGCTCACGCGGTGGGGAAGGTCGCTGGATCGCGCTCCGGCGTCTCGGTTTCGCTGTCACGCTCGCGCAGTAGCGACACGACGCGATCCCAGATGGCGCGCGCCACGGCGCGCTTGGGCAGCGGTGGCAGTGGGGAGTGGTAGACGTGGAGGACTGTGTGCGTGGCGCGCGCGCTCTGGCCGAGCGGGGCGACGTGGATGGCAGCCGCCTCGCCATCACCGGCGGCAGCGCCGGGGGCTACACGACGCTGGCGGCGCTGGCCTTCCGCGACACCTTCAAGGCCGGTAGCAGCCACTTCGGCGTGAGCGAGCTGGAATCCTTCGCCAACGACACCCACAAATTCGAGTCGCGCTACATGGATCACCTCATCGGCCCCTTCCCGGAGAAGCGCCAACTCTATCGCGAGCGCTCGCCGTTGCGTGCCGCTAACCGAATCTCCTGCCCGCTGATCCTCTTCCAGGGGCTGGATGACCGGGTCGTGCCGCCGAGCCAGGCCGAGGTGATCGTGGAGGCGTTGCGGGCGAAGCGGCTGCCCGTGGCCTACCTGGCATATGAGGGCGAGGGGCATGGCTTCCGCCGCGCGGAGAACATCCGCCGCACGCTGGAAGCCGAGCTGTATTTCTACGGGCGGGTCTTTGGCTTCACTCCCACCGACCGCCTGGAACCCGTGCTCATCGAGAACCTCTAGGCGGGCGGCGCACTGATCAGTGCCCATCGCCCGCGCGGCCAGCGGCGCGTAGCCGGACCCATAGCGTTGCGGTGCGGGTGATGTCTGAGCAAGGAGCTGAAGAGATGAGGAATCTAGGCGCGACCAGTAGATACGCCGAGGTGAACGGCGCGCGGCTCTTCTATGAGGTCGCGGGCGAGGGCGAGCCACTGGTGTTGCTGCATGCCGGTGTCGCCAATCTGCATATGTGGGATGAGCAGTTTCCGGTCTTCGCCCAGCGCTATCGTGTCGCCCGCTATGATCTGCGCGGCTACGGCCAATCGCGGGCGCCCGCGGAACAGCCCTATGCGCCGCATGAGGATCTGCGCGCCCTGCTGGATGCCCTGGATATGCCTCGGGCCGCTCTGGTCGGCTGCTCGATAGGCGGGCAGACCATCCTCGATTTCGCGCTGGCCTATCCCGACCGCGCCGCCGCGCTGATTCCGGTTGGCCCCGGCCTGAGCGGCTATGAGCCACACTCCGAGGAGGGCAAACGCTTTGGCGCGGCGCTGGAAGCGGCCTACACCCGTGGCGATCTGGATACCGCCCTGGATCTCGCGACACAGATGTGGATAGACGGCCCGTCCCGCTCTGAGGACCAGGTGGATCCGACGATGCGCGCCAAGGCCCGCGCGATGCTGGCTGAGGCGCTCTCCCTGCCGGATATCGGCCCGCCCCAGCCGCTCGATCCCCCCGCCCTTGGGCGGCTCGGCGCGATCCGCGCGCCGACGCTCATCATTGTGGGCGAGCAGGACAATCCTGATATCCAGGAGATCTGCCACCTGCTGGCTGAGGGCATCCCTGGCGCACGGCTGGCCAGCATCGCCGACGCGGCCCACCTGCCGAATATGGACCACCCCGACCAATTCAACCAACTCGTTCTCGACTTCTTGGCCAGCCCATGAAGCATGGCCCGCGCGGCGGACGCTTGGCGCGTGCGCGAGTATGCGCGTCTCTTTTCGGGAGGACTGATGCTCTTTCTCTTCGATATTGATGGCACACTGCTGCGCCGCATGCCGCCGGCCCATCGCCAGGCGGTCTGCGACGGCGCCCGCGCGGTCTATGGCGTGGAGCTGACGCCGCCCGATCTGGGGCAGACCGCTGGCATGACTGATAGCGCCATCGCCTGGCGGCTGCTGACCGAGCGCGGTGTGCCCGCCGAGACCATCACACGGGGGCTGCCCGCGTTCTTCGTGGCGGCGGCCGAGGCGTACGAGCGCCACGTCCCCGCCGATCTGCGCCCCTACCAGATCGCCCATGTCACCGAGGCGCTGGCCTGGCTGCGCGAGCGCGGCGCGGCGCTGGGGCTGGTGACCGGCAATATCCAGCGCATCGCCTGGACCAAGCTGGGCGCCGCCGGGCTGGCGGAATGGTTCGGCTGTGGCGCCTTCGGCGATGAGGCGGCGGCGCGCGAGGAACTGCCCCCACGGGCCGTGGCGCGGGCGCGGGCGGTCTTTGGCCGCGACTTCGCCCCAGAGCGGGTCTACATCATCGGCGACACGCCCGCCGATATCGCCTGTGGCGCGGCGGGGCGCTACCGCACGGTGGGCGTGGCCACCGGCTCGGAGCACTCGCTGGAGCACCTGCGGGCCTGCGACCCAGACTATCTCTTCGAGGACATGCGCGGCATCCGCACGATTCCTTTATGAGCGCGAGTGCGCCTCACTGCCGCGGGTCAGCGCCGCCGCGGGTCAGCGCCGCCGCGGGTCAGCGCCGCCGCGGGTCAGCGCCGCGCATACTCGTACACGCGCCAGATGGCGAGCGCGCTGGGCGCGTCGCGCATCTCGCCGCGCAGACACGCCTGGTAGGCCTCCTCCAGCGGGAGGAGCCGCCAGGTGAGCCGCTCCGTGCCTTCTGACGACGGCTCGCCGAGCGTCAGCCCGCGCGCCAGATAGAGGTGGCTGGCCTGGGTGGAGATGCCGTTGCTCAGCTCATAGGCCCCCAACGCGACCCACTCACGCGCCTGGGCGCCCACCTCCTCCGCCAGCTCACGCTGGGCCGCCGCCAGCGGCTCCTCGCCATCCTCTACCTTGCCACTGGGGATCACCCACTCGAACCGCTGCACGGGATAGAGGAAGTCGCCGACCAGCCACACGCGCTCCCGCTCATCCAGCGCGGCGACCGCGACGTTGTCGCCGGGGTCCACTACGCCATAGATGCCCGGCTGCCCATCAGGCCGCACCACCGCATATTCGGTCACGCGCATCCACGGATTGCGATAGACCTCGCGCGCCCCCACCGTGCGCCAGGGGCTGCCCTGGGGATCGGCCCCCACGCGCGGTGCCCTCTGGACTGGCGCCTCCGCATCCTCCGTCGCCATTTGGCTCCCCTCACCTTTCCCTCCACGAGGGGCGCGCGTGCTGATGCCGCCCCATCCATCCGCATCATCCTATCATCCGCGGGCACCCTCGCGGCAAGGGCACCCCGGATGCGACGCGCGCGGCTCCAGTCGCCAGGAGTGCTGTGCCTCTGGGCCTCTGGGCCAAACTGGCGCCATCTCGGTCGGCACGGAGGGAAAACGTGCGGTTTGGCCGGTCGTACTCGTCGTAGTTGGAGGAGATACACCGCCTGCCGCACTCCGCCGGTGGCAGTGGGGCGGCTCGCGTCGCGTGCCATCCCTCCCGCTTCTCGCGGTCCGCTGGCCGCTCCGCCCGGCGTATGGTATCGTGAGGAGTCGAGGCAGGAGAGGCGGCGGGCCAGTGCCAGGCGCGGGCCGCTCTTCGGCATGGATGGCCACGACGCGCCCTTCACGCGCGCCGAGCCGCCACAGCACGGGCGGGCGGCACAGCACGGGCGAGCCGCCACAGCACGGGCGGGCGGCACAGCACGGGCGGGCGGCACAGCACGGGCGGGCGGCACAGGGCGATCGCGCGCGGGACGAGCGCGCGCACTACAATAGCATCTGAGTGTCATGCGCGCTGGGCAGGGCGCGCCGCGCTCAGTGAGTGGCGAGTGTTCTTCGCGGAAATGGGGCATCGCGTGGCGCGATGGCTTGCACAGCGGACCAGGCGCAGCCAAGTCTGGCGCTTCTATCGGGTCTCCCGGCTGCTCTTCATCACCCTCTGGACGATGACGCGCGAGCGCAACCGGGTGATTCGCGCGCGTGCTGGTGGGCACTATGACGTGCAGCCGGATATCAAAGCCCTGCGCTATGCCCTGCGCGAATTCAGCGCCACAGCGGTGGAACTGGGTGGGCTGCTCATCAAGCTGGGGCAATTTCTCAGCGCGCGCGCCGATCTGCTGCCACAGGAGGCATTGGCCGAGCTGGCCGCGCTGCAAGATGAAGTGCCCGCTGAGCCGTTTCCGGCGATCCAGCGTGTGCTGGAGGCCGAGCTGCGCGCGCCGCTGGATGCTGTCTTTGCCTTTATTGATCCCGTGCCCGCCGGGTCCGCCTCGCTCGGCCAGGTGCATCGCGCGCACCTGCGCGATGGCCGCGAGGTCGCCATTAAAGTGCAGCGCCCCGACATTGACCAGATCGTCCGCACCGACCTCGCCACCATTCGCTTCGTTCTGACGGTGATGCGCCGCCTTGCCCCCGCCGCCGATACTATGATGGATCTGCGTGGCCTCTACCGTGAGTTCAGCCGCATGGTCTATG
>JADMIN010000313.1 GCA_015478575.1 Ktedonobacterales bacterium
CGGCCTGGTTATTGGAGCGCGAGGGCTATAGCCTCGACCAGCCAACAGAAAGCGAACAAATGGTTATATGGCGGGGCCGCTCGGAAGACGCTTCCGCTGTGGCCTGCGCCGTGCGCCTGCCTATGGGGTGGCTGCTGGATAGTGAAGAAGTGCAGCGCATAGCGGCCACAGCCGCCGGCTCACCTCCCGCGCACGCGGTCCTGCTCACAACAGCGAGCGCCACTCTGGGGGCGATGCGGACGGCGGAGCGGCTTGGCGTGCGCTTGATCGCCCGGCCAGCCCTGACAGCGCTGCTGGCGCGCCTCGCGACCGCGCACGAACGCGAGCGGTCCCAGGCGTGGGGGCATAGCCAGGAGCGCGCGGATGCCGCGTCAGCGGCACGCAAGACATTGCTCGCGGCAGTCAAGGCGATGGAGACGGCCCTGGGCAAGCCCGGCAAGACGCTGGCCGTAGGGGAGCGCGCGGCGGTCGTCGCGGCGGCGAGTGAGGTCGCCGTCGCGGCACGAGATGCCTTACGTGCTCTGGTGGCCTGGGAGACACTCGTGAGCGATTGGCTGGCCGCATTTGGCGAGCGTGCCGAGCGCGATGGCACCCTCCAGTTCACGGCAGAGGCAGGGGAGTTCACCGCGTTAAGCGAGCGCGGTATCCATCTGCGCGATGTGGCCGTAAAGGCGCTACGGCAGCTCGCCCGTACGCCTACCGATGGCGACCTTGGTTATGGCACGTGGCGGCAGGCGGTAGCGGAGGAGGTAGGACTGCGCTGCGAGTCATTGCGGTGGCGCATCCAGATCATCTCTCCCGCGCACTGGCAAGATTTCGCCGCCGCGCGCCATCTGGACGCGGAGGCGAACGCGACACGGGCCACCACCGCTGCCGCGCGCGCGGCGGCGCGCGCCGCACAGGCGTATGATCAGTTCGCGACTCGCGCCGGCCTCGCGAAGTTCCCCAGCGTCTGAGCGCGCAAGCGCTCGCTCAACTTTATGCGCCATGTTCAGTGCATGGTGAACTAGCGAACGGCATAGGGATGGTCTTGCGTCTTCTCGTGTCATCGTGTATGCTAGCATATACAACTCCATACAGATAGCGGCATTGAGCGAGGAAAGTAGGAGCGCTCCAGTTTCCAGAGAGCCGACGGGTGGTGTGAGCCGGTAACTGGAGCATCTGAAGCTCCCTCGTGAGCCGCGGCGGTGAAACAGTTGGGCAGCAACTGAAGTAGCCGCCGACGGGAACTCCCGTTACAGAGTCGGGGTGTGTTAGCACCCGTCGAGGCTGCGGCTGTGAGGCCGCGGCGAAGCAAGGTGGTATCGCGAAGGTCCGCATGTGTAGGTGCGTCTTTCGCCCTTGTCGGGGCGGAGGGCGTTTTTTGGTGCCCTCCGCACGAGCGCTATGTTATGGTGCGCTCTAAACGAACAGGAGGGACACAATGAGCCAGGGCAGCCCAGACGACGGCGCCACCACACCACGGCGACGGCGCGAAACTACCACCGCATCAACCCCACATGCGCCACCACCAAGCAGACGCGCACAGGGCTACGACTTCGCTGGCATCGAGGCCAGGTGGCGCGAGCAGTGGGAACAGAGCGGCATCTACCGTCCCGATGTGCGAAAGGCACCACGCCCATACTACAACCTGATGATGTTCCCCTATCCATCCGCCGAGGGTCTGCATGTTGGCAACATGTACGCCTATGTCGGCGCTGACATCCATGGGCGCTGGCGAGCCATGCAGGGCTACGATGTCTTCGAGCCGATGGGCTTCGACGCCTTTGGCATCCACAGTGAGAACTTCGCCATCAAGCACGGCACACACCCTCGTCCTACGACCGCGAAGAACGTGGACCACTTCCGCGAGCAGTTGCGGCGCATTGGCAACCGCTTTGATTGGTCGCATGAGATAAGCACCACTGACCCAGCTTACTACCGCTGGACACAGTGGATCATCGTCCAGCTCTTCCGCGCGGGGCTGATGGAGCGGCGGCGCGGCGCGGTGAATTGGTGTCCGAAAGACCACACGGTATTGGCTGACGAGCAGGTGATCGGTGGACACTGCGAGCGCTGCGGCACGTTGGTTGAGCGGCGCGAACTGGAGCAGTGGGCACTCAAGATTACGGCTTATGCGGATCGGCTGCTGGAGAACTTAGAGGGCCTGGACTGGAGTGAGCGCGTCAAGGCCGCGCAACGCAACTGGATTGGTCGCTCAGAAGGGGTGGAATTCGCGCTGGCGGTGAAGGGCATACCTGACGCGCACCTGAGCGTCTACACCACGCGCGCCGATACTATCTATGGCGTCACGTTTGTTGCGCTGGCACTGGAGCACCCGTTGGTGGAGCACATCACCGACGCGGCGCACCGCGCGGCTGTGGCGACCTACCGCGCGGCGGACCATACCACGCACGTGGGGGCATCCACGGGGGGGAGGCCTGGGCCGGCGGGTGCCTTCACCGGGGCGTACGCCATCCATCCGCTGACGGGTGAACAGATACCCATCTGGATCGTAGACTACGTGCTCATGGAGTATGGCACCGGCGCGATTATGGGCGTGCCGGCGCATGACGAGCGCGACCTGACCTTTGCGCGGGCGATGGGCCTGCCCGTGCGCTCGGTAGTGCGTCCCGCCGGGACGGATGCGACGGCCGCGGGCGCTGACTGGGCTGAGGCGGAGACACGGCCCGGCATGCTGGTAGAATCGGGCGCGTTCAGCGGGATGTCATCCGCGGAGGCGAGTGCGGCCATCATCGCGCACGTTGAGGCGCGCGGCATCGGCAGCCGCGCGGTCAAATATCACCTGCGCGACTGGATCATCAGCCGCCAGCGGTACTGGGGGCCACCGATCCCGATCATCTGGTGCCCGGAGCATGGCGCAGTGCCTGTGCCAGAGGATCAGTTGCCCGTGCTACTACCTGACATCGAGGATTACGTCCCCGGCGGCACTGGCACATCGCCGCTGGCGCGCATCCCGGCGTTTGTCAACACGACGTGCCCTGTCTGCGGCAAGCCAGCGCGGCGCGAGACCGACGTCAGCGATAATTTCCTCGATTCAGCCTGGTATTTCCTGCGGTATCTATCTCACGACGACACAACGCAACCATGGGAGCCAACGGTTACGCGCACGTGGCTGCCGGTGGATATGTACATTGGGGGCGCGGAGCATAGCGTCCTGCACCTGATGTATGCGCGGTTCATCACCATGGCGCTGCATGACTTGGGATATCTGCCGTTCGCCGAGCCGTTCACGCACTTCCGCGCCCACGGCACTATCACCAAAGAGGGCGCGAAGATCGCCAAATCGAAAGGCAACGTCATCAACCCTGACGACTACATCACTCGCTACGGTGCGGATGCCTTCCGCGTCTATCTGATGTTCATGGGTCCCTACGATACCGGAGGCGACTTCACCGACCGGGGCATGGGTGGCGTTGTGCGCTTCCTGGGGCGCGTCTGGCAGCGTGTAACCGCGCGCTCCATCACCGCGCATGCGCCCTCCCAGGAGGCTCGCCGTAGGCTCCACATGACGATCCAACGTGTCAGCGACGACATCGCGTCGCTGAAATATCACACCGCGATCGCCGCACTGATGGAGTATCTGAACAGCTTGGAGGACAGGTCCGAGACGACCCGCGACGAACTGCGGACGTTGCTGCGGCTGCTGGCGCCCTTCGCCCCCTACCTCAGCGAAGAGTTGTGGGCGCGCATGGGCGGTAAAGGCTCAGTGCATACAGGCGGCTGGCCAGAGGTGGATCCCGCGGCGCTGCGCACGGCCACGCTTGCGCTTGTGGTGCAGGTGAACGGACGTGTGCGTGACCACATCGAGGCGCCCGCCGACGCGCCCACCGCTGAGATTGAGCGCCTGGCGCTGGCGTCAGCGGCAACAAAGCGCGCTGTAAGCGCGCGTGCCATCCACCGTGTCATCCATGTCGCGGGGAGGCTGGTCAATATTGTGACGGAGTAGATGGTACGTTGATGATGCGTCGCTTATTCCGCCCACCGTATGGTGCTCCGACTGCTCCGACTGCTCCGTCAGCCGCGAGCACCTACGGCAAGCGGAGGCTTGGACCTTCCACTGCCGTGGTGGCGTGAAGGAAGGTGGGGCAGGTCCCCGCGCGGGCTATTCGCTATCCATCTTGATCCAGCCCTTCCTGAGGGCATGGACGACAGCGGCGGTGCGGTCATTTACGGAGAGCTTTTTGAGAATTGACGTGATGTGATTCTTAACCGTTTGGTCGCTGATTTTGAGCGACTTCGCGATCTCTTTGTTGCTGTTGCCACGCGCGATATAGTCCAGAATCTCAATTTCGCGCGCGGAGAGGGGGGTAT
>JADMIN010000314.1 GCA_015478575.1 Ktedonobacterales bacterium
CATTGGTATCGTGCTCGCCATGGGGCTGGAGAGCGCCTGCATCCCGCTGCCCAGTGAGATCGTCATGCCGCTAGCGGGCTACATGGCCTTCAAGCACCCCGCTCAGTTCTCCCTGGTGGGCGTGGGCCTCGCTGGCGCGATAGGCTGTGTAGTCGGCTCCGCGGTGGCCTATGCCATCGGCTCCGCCGGTGGGCGCCCGCTACTCCTCAAGTATGGCAAGTACGTCCTCATCTCCAAAGCCGATTCCGACCGCGCCGATTATTGGTTCGAGCACTATGGCGCGCCCGTCACCTTCTTCTCACGCCTGCTCCCGGTCGTCCGAACCTATATCTCGCTACCGGCGGGCATCTCCAAGATGCCATTTGGCCAGTTCATTCTCTTCACGCTGCTCGGCTCGCTGCCCTGGACGTTCGCGCTCGCCTACGTTGGCTACGCTTTTGGCGATGCCTTCCAGCAGAAGTTGGCCCAGCTCAGCAGCATTTTCCGTGGCCTCGATATCGTCATTCTCGTGCTGCTCGCCATCGCCATCGCGCTCTATATCTACCGCCACGTCAAGCACAACGCCCGCGCGTCAGATCCCTCCAGCACGTGGGAGCGCCCCCAACAGCCCGTCCGGCGCCCATAGCTGCCACCCAGAGAGCGCTCTCGCCTTCACGGCTCTCGCCCACACGACACGAGCCGGGCGCAACTGCCCGGCTCGCTTCATAAGAGTTAGATGGCCCTGAACGCGACTGGTGCCGCGCGCCTGGCGTCATCCACCTGGTCAGCTTCTCCTTATCCCCGCTCCAGCGGTTGCACATCATACCAATTGCGACCAAGCTTCATCTCCACCTTGACGGGGACGTTCAAGGGCATCGCTCCCTCCATCGCGTCGCACACCAACCCACTGACGATCTCCACTTCCTCGTCGGGCACCTCGAGCACCAGTTCATCATGCACCTGGAGGATCAGGCGTGCGGTCAGCTCGCGCTCGCGCAGCCGTGCGGAGAGGTGGATCATGGCCAGCTTGATCATGTCGGCGTTCGTGCCTTGAATCGGCATATTGACCGCCTCGCGCTCCGCCGCTTGCCGCTGCGCCACCGGCAGCGCCGCCAGATCAGGCAAGTAGCGCTTGCGCCCCAGCAGCGTCTGGACGTAGCCATCGGCCCGCACCTGACGCAGTGTGCCCTGCACGTACGCACGCACCTTGGGAAAGGTCTGCTCATAGGTGCGGATGAACTCGCTCGCCTCAGAGTTGCTCATGCCCGTCACACGCGAAAGCCCAAAGGCCGACTGTCCATAGAGCACCGCGAAGTTGACCGTCTTGGCGAGCCGGCGCTGATCATTGGTGACCTCCGCCAGCGACACCTTGAAGAGTTGGGCCGCCGTGGCCGCATGGATATCCTCGTCCGCCTCGAAGGCGGCGACCAGCGCCGGCTCCCCGGTGATGTGCGCCAAGATGCGCAGCTCGATCTGCGAGTAATCCGCGGCCAACAGAAAGGTGCCCGGATCGGCCAGGAAGGCACGGCGGATCCGCTTGCCTACCTCGGTCCGCACCGGAATGTTCTGGAGGTTGGGATCGGAGGAACTGAGGCGCCCCGTCGAGGCAATCGTCTGGTTAAAGGAGGTATGGACACGGTGATCCACCGGATCCATCAACTCGAGCAGCCCCTCCACATAGGTCGAGCGCAGCTTGCTGAGCTGGCGGTACTCCAGCAGCGTATCCACCGCCGGATGCAGCCCGCGTAAGCCATCCAGCACCTTGGCGTCCACAGAGTAGCCCGTCTTGGTCTTGCGCCCATGCGGCAGTTTGAGTTCGCCAAAGAGCACGTCGCCGAGCTGCCGGTTCGAATTGATATTGAACTCGTGCCCGACCGCGGCATAGATCTCACCGACGAGCGCGGCCAACTGCTCATCCAGCTCACGCCCCATACGGCGCAGAAACTCCGGATCAATGCGAATGCCCGCCAACTCCATCCGCGCCAGCACAGGCATGAGGGGCATCTCGATGTCGCGGAAGAGCGCCAAGAGGCCCTGCGCCTGAAGCTGCGACTCGATGCGCTCCATCAGCCGGAGCGTGATATCAGCATCAGCGCCCGCGTACTGCGCCGCCGGGGCAATCGGCACCTGCGCCATCGTCAACTGCTTGCTACCGCGCCCCAGCAACTTAGTGATGGGCGTCATGTCGATGCCCAAATTCTCGAACGCCTGCTCCTTGAGGCCCAGCCCACGCCTGCCAGGATTGAGCAGGTAGGCCCCCACCATCGTATCGCAGCGTACCCCCTCCACCCAGACGCCATGGCGCGCCAGCACCATCATATCGAACTTGGCGTTATGCGCGACCTTAGCAAGCGCGGGATCCGTCAGCGCCGCGCGCAGGCGCTCCAACACCAGCGCCAGCGGGAGTTGCCGCCCCGGTTCGTTCCCCTCGGCATCGCGCGTGTGCCCAGTCGGAATATAGTACGCTTCGCCCGCGCCCATCGCGAACGCCAGCCCGACGATCTCCGCCCGCATCTCGTTGACGCTATCCGTCTCAAGATCGAAGGAGAAGACGGGCGCGGTGGCCAGTGAGTGCGCCAGCACGTCCAGCGCCTCCGGCGTGTCTATCACCAGCGTATTGGTGCTGGTGGGCAGCGTCGGCGGGCGGGGCGCGAGGGGCGTCGCGATGCCGAAAGGCTGCGTGCCGCCCTCTTCGGCGAGCGCTTGCAGATCGGACGCGGCGAAGAGGTTGAGCTGCGAGGTGTCTTCCCCCCCCGCCACAGTGACTTCGCCGCTGGCAGCCTCGTTGGGGGGAGTGACGACGGCGGGCGCCCGCGCGCCGCCAGAGGGCGCGATGTCGCTGGCGGGCTGGGGGATACGATCCGCTTGGCTATAGAACTCCATCTCGAAGAAGAAGCGACGCACCTCATCCAGATCATACCGCAAGGCGCGCGCGCGCATGAGGTCGAGTGTGAGCGGCACATCGGTCACAATGGTCGCCAGGTACTTGCTCTGGCGCGCCTGGGCCTCATGCTCGGTGAGCGCGGCCCGCACGCGCGGTGGCAGCGCCTCCGTGCGCGTCAAGATCTCTTCGAGCGTGCCGTACTCCTGGATCAGTTTGGTAGCGGTTTTCTGGCCAATGCCGGGCACGCCAGGGATGTTATCCGAGGGGTCGCCGACCAAGCCCTTGTAGTCCACCAGCCGCGGCGGCGCGAAGCCGTAGCGCGCCTCGACTGCCGCCACATCGAAGTACTCGAACTCGCCACGACGCGGCGAGCGGGCGAACGTCACACGCACGAGATCGTTGACCAGTTGTAGCGTATCTAGGTCGCCGGTGGCGATGATCGTCGGCGTCCGCGCGGCGGTCGCCTGGCACGCCAGTGTGCCGAGCACATCATCCGCCTCGAAGCCATCCCACTCATAGACGGGCATGCGGAACGCCGCCACCAACTCGCGCACGCGGGCGAACTGCGGGCGCATAGCGTCGGGCACGGGGGGACGGTGCGCTTTGTACGGCGTGTAGCTCTTGTGGCGGAAAGTGGGCGTCGGGCGGTCGAAGGTGACGACGAGATACGCGGGATTGATGAAGCGCAACACATCCAGCAGCATGCGCGCGAAGCCGAAAACGGCGTTCGTCGGCTCACCGGCTGTGGTCCTCATCTCCTCAGGAAACGCATGGAAGGAGCGGTGAAACAGGGCATTGCCATCGAGCAAGACGAGCGCTGCCCCCGCCGCGGGCGATGCGCCCGCGCCCGCCTGTGCCCCTCCGCCATCTGCCGCATTCATAGACTGAACCCCTCCCGCCGCTCGCTCTTGAGTGCCTCGCTTCTCTCTCACATATTCTGTGTGGCGCGTCGCATACTGGAAAGCAACGCGCTCCTCGCCCCATCCACGCTCCTCGCCTCCGCTCCCTGTCCACGCGGGCAGCGGAGAAGAACGGCGGAACAGATACGGAACGCGCCCAGCCTCCTCTTCAGAAGTGTAGCGCAGACGGGGGATCGTATGGCACGGGTACCGCTTGCCACGCACTCACGCAAGCACGATGGTCAGCATATCGGCGTTGGCGGTGACCTGCCGCACACGGTCCGCCGTGGGGAGCCGACCCAGGGCATCGTCGAGCACCGCCTGCATGTCATTACCATTCTCGATGAGGCTGAGCCAGCCGCGCACGACCGTATTGACCGCGATCAGCCGCCCATTGACGGGACGCAGCTCCGTGGAGATGCTGCCAGCGCCACCCAGCAATCGGAACGAGAGCTCGAGGCGGCCAGCGGTGAAATGGATGCGAGGGTCTTTGAGCGACGAATCAGGCGTGGGGGATGCCTGGAGGTAGGCATTGAGTTCTGAGGCG
>JADMIN010000315.1 GCA_015478575.1 Ktedonobacterales bacterium
GTCCACGGCAAGCCCAGCCACGAGCGCTCCATCCCGCGGGTGAGCTGGCGCAGCGCACCCTCCAGCCGCAGGCGTTCATCGCGATCCTGATGCAGCATGCCCAGTCGCTCGGCTGCCCGGTTCACCGTCATAGCCAGCAGATTCAGCGCGCCATGCGCGGCGACCGGGGCGCCCGCGCGCTTGCGGAGCGCACTGGCCAAGGCCGCGCGCAGCGCCTCCGCGTCCTGTTCGGTCTGCGCCCGCTCGCGCGCCAGCGTGGCACGCAGGGTACGGGCCTCGTATGCGCGCGCGCGCGCCGCTGCCCTGGCCTGTTCGTGTTCCCGCGCGAGCGCGTTGAGTGCGGCCAGGGCAGCCAAGACGCCAACCACCGCCACTGTGGCATCCAGCGCCGTGGCACCTGAACCCGTGATGGCCAGGAGCGCGCTGAAGTGACCAGAGAGCGCCAGCGTGAGCGCGCCGATATAGACGAGCAGCATGGCGGCGACCTGGGCCGTGGCGGCGCCGCGCCCAGCGATGCGCCCCGCCAGCACTGCCAGCGCCGGCACCAGCGACAACAGCGCCGTGCGTGGCCCCAGCAACGCCAACAGCCAGGCCATCATGCCCACCTGCGCGCAGACCAAGACGATGCCGCCCACCACGCGCGTGCCGCGTTGCTGATCGAGCGCATAGGCGAGCCCGCCGCCGCTCCCCGCCAGCGCCGCGAGGGCCAACAGCGCCACCGCCAGAGAGTTCCCCTGGAGGGCCAGCACCGCTCCCCCCAGCGCCGCCACCGCCGCTAGCGCCGCGTGGCTGCTCGCGACCGCCGGCACCAGATCCGGCTCAGGGAAGCGCCGATGCCCGCTCGCCGATGCCGAAGGTGCCGGGTTGGGGGCCTCCTCCACCGGCACGGCGGCGTTAGGCTGGCTCGTTCCCTTGGGGGAGCGAACCGCCCGTATCGGCGTCGTCTCGATAGAGGGGACGCGGCGCGGCGTAACCGGTGTCGCCGCCTCGTGCGCGGTGCCCGCGCGGTTGGGCGGCGTCATGGCCTCAGGGGAGGCGATGGGCGCCCATGCGGCGCCTGAAGCCGCTGGCAGCGACCCCGTGCTGGCGCGCGCGGCGATATCCGCCATGATGGCCAGCGTTGGGTGCCGATGGCTGGAGGTCGCGGGCACCGGTCGTGGTGCGCTCTCTGTCTCCGCCTCGGCGCTCTCTGCCTCCGCCTCGGCGCTCTCTATCTCCGCCTCGGCGCTCTCTATCTCCGCCTCGGCGCTCTCTATCTCCGCCTCGGCGCTCTCTATCCCCACCTCAGCCCGGAGTGGGCTGGTGGAGGTGGCGCCGGATTCCGTCTCGGCGTTGGGGTCGCCAACAGAGGTGACAGCGAGCGCTGTCGCGGGCGTATGTGACGACTGCGCGACGGCTCGCATGGGCTGGTGGGCGGGCGTTGTTGATGACACGATGAGGTGGCGTGCGTCTGTGGCATGCTGGTGGCGCGCCCGCTTCCGCTGGCGGCGTGTGAGGGCCTGCCCGTGCGTGCCCGCGCGCGGCGACCCCGAAGGTTTCTTACTCATTCCATCCCCACGGTTCCGTCAGCCGTTGCGGCGACGAAGGAGCCTCGACCGCATTGTCGCGGCGCCCTTGACAGTCGCCTGCCGTGTATGGGATAGTGAAGCGGTGAGAGTCGCCCATCAGGCGCTCCCGCCGCTTGCCGCGTGGCAAGCGAAGCCAGGCCGCAATCGGCGCTGACGGAACGAGTAGGCTCATTGCGCGCGCTCAGAGAGTCCGGGGCTGGTGCGACCGGATCGCGCGCGAGAGCCGAAAATCATTCCTGAGCTGCCACCCGAATCCCTCCACCTCGCGCTCATCGTTGGGCGCGGGCGGCGCGGAAGAGGCGTGGCCGGTGACCCGTCCGTTATCTCGCGGGGGGACATGTCCAGACACGTGTCCCAATCGAGCGGATCGCTCCGTGCTCCTCGTTATGGACGAGTGGGCAACGGAAGTGGTCAAATAGGGTGGTACCACGAGAGTTCCTCTCGTCCCTTCATGGGGCGGGAGTTTTTTTATTGGGCGCGCGGCCCGCGGCGAGTCGGCGCCTCGCGGCGGTCGGCGCCTCACCCACAGCAGCCGAACGATGGTTGATCCCGTTGAGAGGAGCGATTTCCATGACGCAGGCTACCCCAATGGAAGCTACCCCCACCCTGCTACTCTACCATAACGATAGCTACCTCCACACCTTCACGGCGCGGATCATCGCTACGGAAGGCCACGCCCTCGCGCTGGATCGCACCGCCTTCTATCCTGGCGGGGGCGGCCAGTTGGCGGACCGTGGCGCGTTGCTCTGGGAGGGGCGCCGCCTGCCACTAACCAGCCTGCGCAAGGCCGGTGACGTCGTCTGGCACACCCTCGCTCTGGAGGCGGGCGCTCTGGAGGCGGGCGCTCTGGAGGCGGGCGCTCTGGAGGCGGGCGCGCTCCCTCCTGTCGGGGCGGAAGTCACGGGCGAGGTAGATTGGCCGTTCCGCTACCGCATGATGCGCACGCACACCGCGCTACACCTCCTCTGCGGCATCATCTTCAGGGATTATGGCGCGCAGGTGACCGGCGGCCAGATGTACCCCGACCGCGCCCGTATGGATTTCGCCCTCGAGATGTTCTCGTCGGAGTTCACGCGCGATATCGAGGCGCGCGTCAACGACGCCGTCGCCGCTGACGCCCCGATCAAGATCTACACGCTTCCACGCGCGCAGGCCCTGGAGATTCCCGACCTCATACGCACCAAGGTGAATCTCTTGCCCCCCGACATAATGACCATTCGCATCGTCGAGATCGTTGGCCTAGACCTCCAGGCCGACGGCGGCACGCATGTGCGGAGCACGCGCGAAGTCGGCGGCATTACGGTGCTCAAGACCGAGAACAAGGGCAAGCTCAACAAGCGCATGGAAATCACGTTGGCAGATACACCCGCTGAGACGAACGAGGCACACACATGACGGAGCAGCAGAAGACGTCTGGCCGCAAGGCCACCCGCCAGCCACCACGCACCGGCGCGCGGCCCGCCGCGAAGCGCAAAAACGGCAATACCGCCCAGTTGACCGCGAAGCGCCAGCTCTTCCAGCCAGCGCCCAATCCCACCCGCGTGGATTATCCGCTGCTGGAGGCGGACGTACAGCGCTTTTGGGATGAGCGCCACATCCCGCACCAATATCTCCATCGCAACGACCATGCGCCTGAGCGCTGGTCCTTCCTTGACGGCCCCATGACCGCCAACAACGCGATGGGCGTCCACCACGCCTGGGGCCGCACCTATAAAGACCTCTGGCCACGCTTCAACACCATGCGCGGCTACCGCCAGCGCTATCAGAATGGGTTCGACTGTCAGGGACTATGGGTCGAGGTCGAGGTCGAGAAAGAGCTGGGCTTCAAGAACAAGCGCGACATCGAGGCCTATGGCATTGATCGCTTTGTCGAGAAGTGCAAAGAGCGGGTCCTACGCTTCGCCGCCCGCATCACCGCGCAATCCATCCGTCTAGGCGAGTGGATGGATTGGTCCGACTCATACTTCACCATGTCCGAAGAGAACAACGGCACCATCTGGGGATTCCTCAAGACGTGCTGGGAACGCGGCTGGGTCTATCGCGGGCGCGACGTGATGCCCTGGTGTCCCCGCTGCGCCACCGGCATCTCTGACATGGAGATCAACGAGGGACGCAAAGAGGTCCAGCACACCAGCGTCTATGTGCGCTTCCCGCTGGTGGATCGCCCACGCGAGTATCTGCTCGTCTGGACCACCACCCCCTGGACACTGCCCGCCAATGTCGCCGCCGCCGTTCATCCTGAGCTGGCCTATGCCAAGGTGGAGCAGGATGGCGACTTCTACTATCTCTCCAACGACGCGGTGCCCAAGCTCAAAAAACTGCGTGGCCGCGAGCATGGCGAGCCACGGGTCGTGGCCACGCTGCCAGGCCGCGACCTCATCGGCTGGCGCTATACCGGGCCTTTCGATGAGCTTCCCGCCTGGCGGGACCTCTCCTCCCCCGCCCCTGGAGGCGAGGGCGCCGCCGCGGTGGCGCATCGCGTGCTCGCGTGGCAGGACGTCAGCGCGGTGGAAGGCACGGGCAACGTCCGTATCGCGCGGGGCTATGGCCGCGAGGACTTCGCCCTCGCGCGTGCGCATGCCCTTCCCGTGCTCGCGCCCGTGGATGAGAACGGCACCTCTGTGGATGTCTCTGACTGGCTCACCGGTCTGCGCGCCAGCGCGGTGGCGCGCGCCATCTTCGACGACCTGAAGTGGAAAGGCTACTTCTACCAAACCGAGTCCTACC
>JADMIN010000316.1 GCA_015478575.1 Ktedonobacterales bacterium
GCGCGAAGGCCGCTGGGACCGCGAGGCCCTGGCTCTGGCAGGCATTGGCCCAGAGCGGCTCTCCGCCATCGTTCCCACGACCGCCGCGCATCGCGGCCCCCGTGATGCGGCGCTGGCCCACGCGGGCATTGCCGCGGAGACCGCTTGTGTCATCGGCGCGTCGGATGGTGTGCTGGCAAATCTCGGCGTCGGCGCGATCAGCGGCGAGGCGATGGTCGTGACCATCGGCACGAGCTGCGCCGTGCGCACAGGCAGCGCGCGCCCCATCACCGACCCCGCCACCCGCCCCTTCTGCTATGTGTTGGACACCGGGCGCTACATCGTCGGAGGGCCAAGCAACAGCGGTGGCATCGTCCTCGACTGGCTCTATCATAAACTGCTCAGCGGCGACGCCAGCACGCCCGCGCGAGGGGCCAGCGGAGATGCCGGCTTCGGGCGGCTGCTCGCCGCCGCCGCAAACGCCAGCGCCGATGATCTGCTGGTGCTGCCCTATGTGGCCGGTGAGCGCGCGCCCCTCTGGAATGCCCACGCCAGCGCCGCCTGCGTCGGACTGCGCTCGCATCACACCGCCGCCCATGTCATGCGCGCCGCCATTGAGGGCCTCCTCCTCAACGCCTACTGGATCGCTTCCGGGTTATTCACCGCGCTCGGACGCCCCCAACGCCTTCTCGCCTCTGGCAAGGTGCTGGAGCCACTGTGGATCCGCCAACTAGCCGCTGACATCTTCGGCCTGCCGGTGGTCTATCGCGGCGCGGTGGATGCCTCGGTCGTGGGCGCGGCGGCGCTGGCCGAGATCGCGACCGGCGCCCGCACCTGGGAAGCCGCCGCCGGTCGCGCCGCTGGGGTGGGTGAGGCGGTCACGCCTCCGGCGGAGCACGCCCGCTACCAACGCACATTCACCCGTTTCCGTCGGCTGGCTGAGGTGCTGGCCGTTGACGGGGCCGTGCCATTGGAGGCGTGAACCTCTCTCTGGCGGCGTGAACCCGCGCTGACCCCCAGAGCGACCGAACGCGCCAGGCACCGCTGGCGGATGGGGCCATGACCTCTAGACACCCGCACCGCGCCGCTCTTCCCCCACAGGCTATAATAGCAGCAGTTCACGGGCGCTCAAGGCTGAGATTGACCGCCTTCATCATGGCTCAGATCCAGGATTGGCAGGTCTGCGAGATGCGAAATCTTGTGCGCCCGCGCGTGCTCCTCCCGCTGCTGTTGAGTGTGTCGCTGCTCGCGGCGCTGCTGATGTTCGCCGATGTGCATGCGGTCTTCGCCGCCATCGCGCGTTTCCGCCCCGCCTATCTCGCCATCTTTCTCGCGCTGATGGCCGCCTATGAGGGCGTGCGCTGCGTGCAATGGCAACTCCTCTTGCGCTCACTGGGCATTCGGACCTCAACGCGGACAAGCGCCTTCACCTTCCTCGTCGGCGAGATGGCCAAGACGCTGCCAATGGGCCAGTATCTACGCAACTACCTCTTGCGCCAGACGGGCGGCACCAATCTCGGCCAGTCCGCCCCCGCCACGCTGGTCACCCTCCTGATCGAGGACGCTGTCGCGCTGGTGGGAGTGCTGGTGCTGGGCATTGGCGCCTGGAATTGGCTGCGCCCGCTGATCCTCGTCAGCGCGCTGCTCTTTGGTGCCGCCATCTTCGTCGTCTACCGGCTGATCATCAGCGCGCGCATGCCCAAACGCATCGCGCGGGCGCGGCGCTTCCGCGCCATCCTTGGTGAGTTGCGGCTCTTCAAGACGAGCACGGCGCTGCTGGCCAATCCCCGCACGCTGCCGGCGCAGGTCGCCTGTGGCGCGGCCTATCTGGTGCTGGGCGCGACCGCGCTCTATTTCCTGCTGCTGGGGCTGGGGGTGAGCGGCGTCTCGTTCCCCCAGGCGCTCGCGGTCTACTTCTTCAGCCTGGCTTGCGGGCTGCTGATTCCCATTCCGGTGGATATTGGCCTGATCGAGCTAAGTGGCACGACCGCGCTACTCGCCGTCGGCGTGAGCCGGAGCGCCGCCGTCAGCGCCATGTTGCTCAATCGCGTGCTGGGCGGTGCCGCCGCCGTGCTCATCGCGCTGGTGACGATGGCGGTGCTCCATCGCGAGTTGCGTGCCGCGCTCGGCAGCCGCGCACCCAGCGTTGCGGAGCCAGCGCAACCCCTACCAGAGCCAGCGCACCACGTGCGGGCACCCAGACAGCCCTCGCTCGCACATGCCCGGCAGGTCGCCCCCATCTCGCGCCCACTCGGCGAGGCCGCCAAGAGCGCTACCGTCGTCACGCGCCCGCGCCTCTCCTAGCCCCATGCGCTATTGGCCCTTCCCTGGATGGCTCCCACGTTCGGGAACGCGACTTGCTATTGAGCTTCTCGCGGGCCGCGGTGTATCAGAGAGGTTTCCCAGGATGCGCGGGGCGGATAGTTGACCACGTGTACTCCACCCTGCTATACTGGCGCTGGTCGGTTGTGCTGAGGAGGTGGGAGCGGATGATTCCAAGTGTTGCTGGTCCCGTCGCATCGTGCCGGGAGTGTGGCCTTCAGTCGGCGGGTCGCTGCCCCACCTGCCGACGCGAGTTGTGCATGGACCATTTCCCTTGCGAGGAACATGCGCCATGCGCGGCGCGTCTGCGTCGGCACGCCGACGAGTACAAGTGCTACGTCTGCGGTGCCCCCGCCGTTCCCCAGCAATGGTCCGCCGAGGTCTTCGCGCATTATATTGACACACATAAGTGCGCGGGATGCCACCGTCCCATCTGTGACGAGTCGCATACTCGCTTGGTGGATGAAAACGTCACCATCAGCCGTGATGGCCTCCGCAGCCATCGCTACCACGTCACCCGGCGCTACTGCGATCTCTGCGCGCCTCTGCGCTTCTTCGGCGGGCTGGTGGGCGCGGCTTGGTGGCTGGTCGGCGTCGGCGGCACCTTCGCCGCGGTGCTGCTCGTCTATAGCGAGCTGGCACATCCCTAGCGGGGGGCGAGAGACAGGATTCTCATGGCTGGGCATCAGACGAAACGCAAAGGCGCCGAAGGCGCGAAGGATGGAGCGCCCCCCACCATGCGCGAAGTGGAGGTCGTCCTCGGGCGACACTACACGCTCGTGAGCAGCGGGCTGCGCGAGGCGCTGGAGCGGGCACACACCCTCACGCCCCCGACACCTGCCACGGGTGATGCCCTTATGGACTTCTACCACCAGATCGAATACCATCACGGCTGGCGCCACCCTGATCTCAGCCCAGCAACACACCATCCTGGCAAACTCCTGCGCCCGACGCTGCTGCTGCTGGCATGCGAGCTGGCGGCTGGGCACGCGGGCGCGACGGCTCCCAGACGCGCCGAGGCGGTGCGCCGCGCCGTGCCCGCGGCCATCGCCGTAGAACTCGTCCACAGCTTCTCGCTGGTGCATGATGACATCGAGGATGGCGACGAGGCCCGGCGCCACCGCCCAACGCTCTGGAAGCTCTGGGGCGTCCCCCAAGCCATCAACACGGGTGATGGCATCTTTGCCCTGGCGCGCCTCCAACTCTGGCCACTCAGAGAACGCGGGGTCGCCTCAACGACCGTTGCGCGGCTGGCTGAGTTGCTGGACCGCACCTGCCTGGAACTCTGTGAGGGACAGTTCCTTGATATGCGTTTCGAGGGGCGGCGCGACGTGACACCGGCGATGTACCTGGCGATGATTGAGCGCAAGACCGCCGCGCTGATGGCCTGTGCCGCGGGGATGGGCGCGTGGCTGGGTGCGCCAGAGGATGACGTCCTCAGCGCGCGACTGGCCGACTTCGGGCGCGGCCTGGGGCTGGCGTTTCAGTTGCGCGATGACCTGCTGGGCATCTGGGCGGCGCGCGAGTTGGGCAAGACCGCGGCGGGCGACCTCCGCCGCAAGAAGGTGAGCCTGCCGGTAATCTATACACTGGAGCGCGCCGCACCCGCCGACCGTGACACACTCGCCGCCATCTACGCCCAGCCAGGTGCCGCGACCGAGGAGCAGATCGCTCAGATGCTTGATATCCTCGACCGCGCTGGCGCCCGTGCCCATGTGCGCCGCGTCCTGCGCGAGCGCTGCGAGGCCGCCCGCGCCGCGCTCGAATCCGCCGCGGGCACCGCCGCCGCCGCGCGTGAGCCAGCGAAGGCGCTGGGCGCGCTGCTGGCCTTCGTCGCCGCCGAAGCGGAGTAGGTTGGCTGGCGCCCGCCGCAGGGCGGAGCATCCCCACGCGCCACTCGCCTGACACCTGGCGAGGTGGCTAGCGGTGGCAACGTGCCGAGCGTACACCAGCGGGCGTGCCCTCTCCTCCAACCGTTCACTAACGG
>JADMIN010000317.1 GCA_015478575.1 Ktedonobacterales bacterium
GCGTCATATCATCAGGCAGCGACATCCTGTATGATCTGTATGATCTCTATGAGCCAATTGATCCCGCAGCGTCATTGTACCGCTAAATCGCGCGCCGTCAAGCATGACACCTCGCTTCATTTCGCGAGTGCCTGCCGTAGCCTATCAGGCCTCGTTGTGGGGCATAGGGCGCGGGGAGGCTCCCTGTGACCGGACAGCCAGCATATCCGCGCCGCCGAGAAGGCAAGGGAAAATAGAGATGGGGACAGTCGAAGGCGAGCCGCCGCCTCTACCAGGCGTGCGCGACGTGTCAGCGAATCCGGCGCGACTGCAATTGCTCGTCGAGATACCGCATGCCGACATAGCGACCCTCTTCACATGCTGGATCGAGCCTGCGCGGCTTCGCGCGTGGTGGCCGACCGCCGCCGAGACTGATCCACACCTAGGTGGGGCGTACCATCTCTCCTGGCCGGTGCGGGGCTGGCATCCGCGCGGGCGGTACACGGTGTTTGATGCGCCACAGCGGCTGGCATTCACCTAGACGTGGGATCACGACGCCCAGACGACCAAGGAGGTTGCCATTGCTCTCACGCCGCTGGCGGCTGGCGGCACACAGATGAAGCTCACGCATGGGCCATACACACGGCGTCAGCGAAGAACCAAGACTTGCGGGAAAGTCACATCGTCGGGGCTGGAAGCATTTCCTGCCGCGGCTCCAGGCGCTGTTTCCCCGATAGGCTGTTTCCTCCAAGCTCCCCGCGCGCACAGTGCCATCATCGCCAGCATCGCCGCCCACGCCCAGCGCTCGCTTGGTGGCGTGGCGCCCGTGAGAGCGCAGAGCAAACGGACTAGGATCGCCGCGGGTGGTTGCGGACGGCCTCCCACAGCCCACACGAGCGGGCGGCGGCCACACCACCCCCAAGGCGCGCGAGAAGGGCTACATCGTCCCCAGGCCCATCAGATGGAAACCGGCATCCAAGTAGAGAATGTTTCCGGTCAGGTTGCGCGCGGTTGGAGAGCAGAGATAGGCCGCCAGATCGCCGACATCGCCTTGCTCGATGTTGCGCCGCAACGGTGCCACCTGCTCCACCAGATCGAACATGGCGGTGATATTGCCGACACCACGCGCGGAGAGCGTGCGGAGTGGCCCGGCGGAGATGCCATTGACGCGAATAGCGGAAGGGCCTAGATCCCACGCCAGGTAGCGGATGGAGGCTTCAAGCGCGGCTTTGGCGATGCCCATGAGATTATAGTTGGGCACGACGCGCTCGCTGCCAAGATAGGTCATGGCCACGATGCTGCCGCCACCATGCTGGCGCATCAACGGCTCAGCGCGCTTGGCCATCGCGACCAGGGAATAGGCGCTGATATCGAGCGCGGTGGTAAAGCCCGCACGTGAGATATTGACGATCCGCGCCTTGAGATCCTCGGTTGGCGCGTAGGCAACACTGTGAATCAAGATATCCAGCCCGCCGAACTCCTGCCCCACACGCTCGAAGGTGGCATCCAGCTCGTCATCGCTCTGGACATCGCAGGGAACGACGAGTGTCTCTGGCATGTTGGTAGTCAGTTTGCGCACGTTCTGTTCCATGCGCCCCTGATAGGTAAACGCCAGCCGTGCGCCTTCCGCGGCGAGTTTCTGGGCGATGCCCCACGCGATGCTATTGTGATTGGCCACACCGAAAATCAGGGCCGTTTTGCCGTCCAGTGTTCCCACAAGAAGCCTCCATGATCGTACCTGGTGGTTGGTGTTGGGCGCGCTGGGCTGGGCTGGCGCCTCGTTGCGCCGCAAGTCGCTAGGACGACCGAAATACTGCCCCTGGCGCGCGGTGTCGCTGGCATTCTAGCACCTAGACCAGTTGACGGCAAAGGCTCAGTAACCGCGCCCCGCGTCCACCACGTTGCGGAGAGGCGCGCCCGCCCGGTAGCGTCCGATGTTAGCGAGCAGCAGATCGGTGAAGCGCTGGCTATAGCGATCAGTCACCCCAGCGATATGCGGGGAGATAATGACGTTTGGCAGCCGCCAGAGCGGGCTATCAGCGGGCAGCGGCTCAGATTCGAAGACATCGAGTCCCGCGCCAGCGATCGCTCCCGCGCGCAACGCCGCGATCAGCGCCTCCTCGTCCACGATCTCGCCACGTGAGATGTTGATGAGAAAGGCCGACGGTTTCATACGCTGGAGGTGCTCTCGTCTGATCAGGTAGTGAGTGGCGGGCGTGCTCGGCAGACAGAGGATGACATAGTCGGCCTCCGCCAGCAGATCGTCGAGGTGGTCTGGAGGCACGAGGAGATCTACTTCCGGATCCCGCTCGCCAGCGCGTGCTGAGTGGCGCGTCGCCAGCACGCGCATACCCAGGGCGCGGCCTAGGCGGGCCACCTGGCGCCCGATGGCGCCTAGCCCTACCACGCCCATGGTGGCCCCGGCCAACTCGTGCCCATGCAAGCGCTCCCACCCCAGGTGATCAGGCCATGCGGCCTCGCGCTGTACGCGGTGGATCTCGGGCCACTGGCGCGCGAACTGGAGCATAAGGCTCAGGACGAACTCGCTGATGGGAATAGCATGAACACCATTGGCCGTCGTCACGAGTGGGCCACCGGGCCGGATCAACCCCAGACGCAGCACATGGTCCACGCCAGCGCTCGGCAACGCGATCCATGCCAACCGGGGGGCTAGCTCGAGCGCATCCGCTGGCGGCCGAAAGCCGCACAACAGATCTACCTCTGGATGGGTGCGCAAGGCGTCACGGAGCGCCTCCTGGCCTTGCACGAGGAGCAGCGCCTCCTGACCAACGGCGGATGCCAGCCGCGCGGCATCGGCGGGATCGAAGGCGTAGTCACTCACCAAGAGGTGAGGAAAGCGAGAGATGGTAGCATCCATAGCGGCTCCATGCGCTCTCACCCCACGCTGATAGCTGATAGGGGGGAGCGGGTGAGAGCGAGGGCATTGCGCCCCCACTACTGTTTGATGGTGAAGCCACGGGAGTAGGCGGTCTGCGCGCTGGTCTTGCCATCCGCGCGGCTGCTAAAGGTAAGCGCGATGCGATAGATGCCGGGATTCCAGCTATTCGCGTTGGGCGCGGTGCCCGGCGCGAGAGAGAATGGCTCAGTCATGCCAGAGCGAATGAGCAGGACCTGCGGCGCGGTGTCCTCGACGCAGCCATTCA
This sequence comes from Ktedonobacterales bacterium, assembly GCA_015478575.1. GTDB lineage: Bacteria > Chloroflexota > Ktedonobacteria > Ktedonobacterales > JADMIN01 > JADMIN01. The sequence continues at coordinate 3,144 of JADMIN010000317.1, forward strand.
CATTCCTCCACTGCTTGAGGCCCGCGTCATACAATTGCATTTGGAGGAAGGTACAAGCGGACAGGCCCGTCACGGCATACAGGTTCACGGAACTGACATTGGTTACCGCCACGCCGATGGGCTGGCTTAGTGAGTAGGTGTCGCGGTCGGTGGCGAGCCGGATGCCGCCAGTAGTGGCCGTGGGGATGGTCGTCGCGGCGGTTGTCTCGCGCGCGCATGCCGCCAGGGCGGTCACCGCGAGCATCGCCATCACCAGCAGCATCGTTCGCCAGGGCCGCGGATTCATGAGGTGCCTCCTTGTTGCCCGCGTGGGACGCCGCGGGGATCAATGCGGAAATCCGCCTGAGTAGAGCGTATCGGGGCCGCCCGCCGTGCGACATTCGCACCAGACGTACCCCCCAAACGCGGGAGTGCGCGGCGACGCATGGTATAATTTAACGGCTCCTCGTGTAGGCAGGCCACACCGGACCCAATCCGGTCATGAATGAAGGGTATCATGGATAAGAAGGTCCTGAGCACGATCTTGCTCTTTCTCATCGGTGTAGGATTCTCGATCGCCAGCATTGCCATGATCAAAAACGCGCAACAGCGGGATGATGTGATCCAGGGGCTGTTGTATGCGGTGCCCGCCGTCGGCGCGTTTGGCGCGCTCATCGCGCTGCCATTCCGGCAGACATCCTAGGGCGCTCGCTTCACCAACAGCGACGTGGAGCACACCGAAGTAGAGAACAGAGCGTGAAGGAGTACGATATGGCTGTGACCGAACCCTCCCAGGCACGGACGCCAACTCAAGAGGTGCCAGGGCGTGAGGCGCCAGCGCCATTCTCGGTGGCCGCCATGCCGGGAGGCTTCCCCGCGCGGCGGCTGCGGCGGCTGCGGCGCACCGAGGGGCTGCGGCGCATGGTGCGCGAGACAGCGCTCGATCCAGCCGATTTCATCTATCCGCTCTTCATCAGCGAGGTGGTGCGTGACCCCATGCCGATCCACGCGATGCCTGGGCAACATCAGTGGCCGGTGAGCGCGGTTGGCGAGCAGGCACGCAAAATCGCGGCACTCGGTATTGGTGGCGTGCTGCTCTTCGGCATTCCAGCCGCCAAGGATGCGCTGGGATCGAGCGCTTACGCCGAGGATGGCG
>JADMIN010000318.1 GCA_015478575.1 Ktedonobacterales bacterium
GATGAGGACACCACGCGCGAATAAGGCCGCGCGTGGGTCGCATCGAGCCTTCAAGCGCTTTCGCAGGGATGGTGGCCGCCGCGTCGCCATCCCTGTTTTCTATCACGAGGGGAGAGTCTATGAAACAGGCGCGACCAACGCCCAGCACGACCGCCGGGCCGTCGCGGACCCAGGAGGCGCTACGCGATCTCTTGGCCCGCGCGATTGATGCTCAGCGCGCCGCGGCGGCTTGGCGGCTGATCGAGGATGCTCGGCACCTCCTCATCTTGGCGCATGAGCATCCTGATCCTGACGCGCTCGGCTCGGCCCTCGGCCTCGCCCATGCGTTGGCACCCACTGGCAAGCACTGCGTGGTGGCATGCGCTGATCCCGTCCCGGCGAACTACACCTTCCTGCCAGGGCGCGAGATGGTCGTGAGCGAACCGCCCGATGCGCCGTTCGATCTCGTCGTGGCGCTGGATGCCGGTGAGCTTTCGCGCTATGGCCCCCTCTATGAACGCCACAAGGCGTTCTTTGACGGTGCCGTCATCCTCAATCTAGATCACCATATCACCTCCTCCGGCTGTGGCCAGGTCAGCATCATTGATCCCGCCTCCGCCGCGACCGCTGAACTGCTGACACTGCTGCTGCTCAATCGCCGTGTCGCTATCAACAAGGATGCCGCGATCTGCTTGCTGGCCGGCATCATCACCGATACGCGCTCCTTCGAGTTCGACGCGACAACCGAGCGAACGCTAGCCGCGGGAGCCTATCTGGTGGGGTGCGGCGCGGTGCCGGAGGAGATCATCAAGCCGATGTATCGCGTGAAGCCACTCGCGAAGGCGCGGCTGTGGGGCGCCACCTTGAGCCAGTTGCGCAGCACGGCGGATGGGCAGGTCGTGTGGGCGGCCCTGCGGCGCGCGCAACTGGCCGCGACCGGTGCCACACCCGATATGGATGATGGCCTGCCTTCTTATCTCATGGATATCGAGGGGGTCGCCATCGCCGCCCTCTTTCGGGAGCAGGCCGATGGCACGACGCGGGTGAGCCTGCGGGCCGCGGCGCCCTACGACGCGGCGGCGCTGGCGGCGCGCTACCACGGGGGCGGCCATGTGCGCGCCGCGGGCTGCGCGCTGCCGATGGACATTGACGCGGCGATGGCCGAGCTGGTGCCTGTGCTGGAGGCCACGGTGGCGCACGCGGGCCGGGATGACGCGGGCTAGGGTGGGTTGTTCAGAGCGGCGTCACATGCGGCGCTTGGGTCAAGGATTGACAAGCGGGCGCCTCATCCACCGGCGGAGACAACGTGGAAGAGCACGTACTGCCCATCCACCGTATGCGTGTCTAGACGCCAGCCGTGCTGTGCCGCGTAGCTAGGGAAAGCGTCCGCCTGGGCGGATGGCAGCGGAAAGACGTAGGCTGGAGGGCGCGCGGTCCGCACCAGCGCATCGTAGGGAGGATAGCGGTTGGGCAGCATCTCAAGCCGCGCGTTGAGGACGCTGCACACCACGCGCTCGCCGCTCTGAAAGGCCGTGCGGAAGCAGGTCCAGAAGTCGGCATAGATGGCGGTATCGCCTTGCCGCAGCAGCGCTCGCACGAGGTCCGCCTGCACCTGATTGCGCGCCTGCTGCGCGCCAATCTCTCCATACGTCGTGAGCGTGCCGAGCGCCAGCAGCACGACCAGGAGACCCGCGATGCTCGCGATGTCCACCCGCCGCGCGCCGCGCCAGCGCCACGGCGCGCGGTGCGACGGGGGCGCATGCGCCCATAGCGTCGCCAGGGCCACTGGCAGCGCGATCAGCAGCGTGATCAGGTAGCGCGAATATTGCCAGGGCGCGGCGGAGGCCGCTGAGCTGAAGAGGAAGAAGACGATGGTCATGCCTGGCGCGGCCAATGCTACCAACCGCGCGACATTGCGGGCACCGCGCCGCCGCTCATCCACTCCCCATTTCGCTGGCGGGGTGCGCCGCGCCACCATGAATCCCTTGATCTCAAGTGTGAGCGCCCCTGCCAGCAACGCGAGAATCCCAGCCCCCCACACGCCGCGCACGAGCATACAGCCCCGCACGCGCGGCGTTGTCCAGCGCTGGGGTGGCCAGGCCTCATCCACCGTCACGGGACAAAGCGGAATCTCCCCAGTGTTATTGGGAATACTGACCAGCACCGTACCGAGCACGCGGCGAATGGCGGTCTCGCCCAGGGTCGGTGTGGGCGCCGTTGTCGTGGCAGACGGCGCTGGCGTGCGTTGCAGGAAGCTCTTGGCCGCGTCCAGCGAGGGCGCCGTGATGTCATAGAGGATCCACGGCGAGAGGCCCAACACCAGCCCAAGCAGGGCCAGCAGCGCCAGACGGCCACGCACCTCGTGCCAGCAAGTCACCACCAGCGCCAACGCGGTCAATGCCACGAACGGCGCGACCAATGGATCGCTCCACAGGCCGAGGCCGGCCGCCAGCCCCCAACCAGCATACACCCACGGACGGCGGCGCGCGTGCGTGGTAGCGTCAGCGGTGCGCACCAACCAGCATGTCAACACTGTCAGCAGCGCGCCGAAGAGCAGCGTTTCAAGGTAGCCCCCATAGGCATTGAGTTGGTGATAGAGCATATCATCCGCGCCAAGGCTCAAGAAGACCAGCCCCAAGAGCGCCCATTTCCTCTCAAATGCCTGCGTGAGCAGCCAGTACATGACGCTCATAAAGGCGGCATAGAGCACGATCAGGCCGCACTTGAGCGCGAAGGACGAGACGCCAAAGAGCGCGAGCATGAGCGCGCCTACATACGCCTCGCCGGTGCCCATGTAGGCCTGGCCCCAGAAGAAGAGCGGGTGTTCGCCGCGCGTAAGGATGTGCAGTGCCATCAGACCCATGGTCGAGTCGTCGCTATCCGTTCCCGGCCACCCCGCTCCCACCAGCGTCACGCGGATGGCAACGGCGGCGGCGATGATGGCGGCGGCGGCGATGGGGTACGCATGCGCGGCGAGCCACCGGGCGGTGCGGTTGCGCATGGCTCTTCCTATCGCTCTCCGTTGTCAGGTGAGGTACTTGCCTGGGCGCATGCTAACACACCGCGCCTGGCATCTCAAGCCCACGCGGCGTGGCGGCCCAGATCATCTGTGTCACCCATGCGTGTCGCGCTCTCCCCGCGTGTTCGCGATGCGTGTGATCGTGCCAGCCCCCCACCGCTTGGCAGAGCGGCACACAGCGACACATGCGCTGCTGTCAACCAGCTACACGTTGACACCCTCCACGCGGGATAGCTACAATGCCTGTAGCCTGGAGTGCGAGGGGGGAGCGGCTGTTCATCTCGCTGGCCATCGGCTCTGGTGCCACACCGCGCCACCTTCGCCGCGCCAGCGCCCATGCGCAACCTGCGCGATGCCTCTTCATGTGGCGCGAGCCTACCTGTAGCTGGGATGTCTCAGCTAACACGGACGCGCGCCCAGATCTGTTAGGAGACCCGCTGGCGCATACAGCACCGTGGCGGCTCGCCCTGAATACACGCGAGCGAGTGGTTCGAGCCACGCGGTGGCCGCGCCTGGTGATGATCGAGCGAACGAGGACGGACGAGGGAGGTACGGCCAGTGAATATCGTCGTCTGTATGAAGGAGACGCCGTCTACCACGGCGGAGAAACGCTTCGGGCCAGAGATGCGGCTCGAACGGCGCAAAGAGGACGCCATCATCAACCCCTTCGATGAATACACCATCGAGGAGGGGCTGCGTCAGCAGGAGAAGCACGGCGGCGAGGTCACCCTCCTCTGCATGGGCCCCGCCACTGCCACGGACACCATCCGCAAGGCGCTGGCGATGGGCGCTGATAAGGGCGTGCTCGTCTCGGATGCCGCGCTTGTCGGCTCAGATGCCGTTGGCACGGCGCGCGTGCTGGCCGCCGCGCTGCGGAAGCTGAGCTTTGACCTCGCGCTCTTTGGCAGCGCCGCGGCGGATGCTTACGGTGGCGTTGTGCCGAGCATGGTCGCCGAGTTCCTGGGGATGCCGCTACTCTCTTTCGCCACCAAGCTGGAGATCGAGAGCGGCACGGCCAAGATTCAGCGCCAGGCGGAGATCGGCTACACCGTCGTGGAGGCCTCCCTGCCCACCCTGGTCAGCGTCGTCAAATCCATCAACGAGCCACGCTATCCTTCAATGAAGGGTATCATGCAATCGAAGAAGAAGCCAATTGAGACACTCGCGCTCGCTGATCTCGGCCTAGAGGCTGGCCAGGTGGGCGCGGCTGCCGCCAAGGAGAAGGCCCTCAGCGCTGAGAAGATCGCGACACAGCGCAAGGGCGAGATC